>JAZFTF010000062.1:0-2383 GCA_036446495.1 Candidatus Omnitrophota bacterium
ACCGCACCAATAGCGATGAAAAGTTCTTCAGGAACAAAGTAAGAATAAAGATAATACCATACCTGTCCAGATATAACCCAAGGCTTAAACGCTCTCTTTGCCTTATGGCTGAATCTCTGCGTGAAGACCGCGCGTTCATAGAAGAGGAGAAGCGCAAGATAGATCTTATAAGAAAGCACGGCAGATTTATCTCTATCAAACTTAAAGACATTGTAGTCCAGCCAAGGACTCTCCAGAGAGAAATATTGAGAGACGCCATGATCAGGTCTGGCGGCTCGGTAAAGAAGCTCACTTACAGGCATTGGAAGAATATGGACAATTTTTTAAGATTCAAGAGAAAGGGGCAATCAATGGACCTGCCCGGAGGTATTGTATTGAAGAGAGACGAGGACACGATAACATTAAGAGCGAGGCAATAGATATGGTGCGGAAGAGGAGAAAAAAAATCACAAAGATCAGTATAAATGACGTTGCTAAGAGAGCGGGGGTCTCTATAACAACCGTCTCACGCGTCATAAACAAAAACCCCTGCGTAAAAGATTACAATAGAGACAAGGTCAATAGTGTTATTGCCGAGCTGGGATTCCGGCCGGACATAAGCGCGAGACATCTCGCCGGAGGAAGGATAAATACTATAGGCCTGATAATCCCCAGATTCGAGGATATGTTCCATACATATTATGTGACCGAAGTTGTCAGGGGCGTATGCAATACAGCAAGCGAATCAGGACTCGATGTGCTTGTGCACCTCACGGCAAAGGATCTAAAACCCCGATCTCTGGGCACGCATCTCGATAATATATCATTCTGCAGCGGGGTCATATTTGCCGATATCCACGGCAATGAGAAACTCTTAGAAGAAGTCATCGACATGGGAACTCCCTGCATCGTAATGAACCACATCGATGATAAACTGGACGCCGGTTGTGTGGCCATCGACAATAAAAGAGGCTCTTTAAACGCTGTCGATTACATCATATCTCTGGGGCATAAAAGAATAGCCACTATAACAGGCGATTTGGGTATACAAGCGGGCAGAGACAGGCTCGATGGATATAAGAAGAGTTTAAAAAAGCACGCTATGCGCGTCGACGAATCCCTCATAAAGAGATGTGACTTCTCGCCGCAGCGCGCACGGAAAGCAGTCCCGGAGCTTTTGGCGCTGGATGAGTATCCGACAGCCATATTCGTCGCCTCAGACGAGATGGCCGCAGAAGCAATAAAGGCCTTGCGCGAAAATAAGGTAAAGGTTCCGCAGGATATATCTATAGTCGGGTTTGACGACAGCTGGTTTGCCACGCAAGGACCGCTCGGAATAACTACAGTAAGGCAACCTTTGGGCGCGATGGCCGAAAAGTCGGTCGCCGCTTTGAGGGACCTTATACATTCAAAGACAAAGGCCTCTATGCCCAGGATCGTACTTCCCACAGAGCTTATCGTAAGAGAGTCCTGCGTCTCTCCGTTAAAACAGGAGGATTTTTATTGAACTTCTTGAAAAATAGACCGATTGCTGATATAATCTTTCCATAAAATTAAAGGGCTGTGTCATGACAAATGGAAACAAAAAAGGTTACTTAAAACATAAAAAACTACCGAAGAAGCCCCAGACGCCGCAGAGCGGCAAGAACCTGCTAATATGGGTCTTTGTCCTCTTAGGATTGATCTATCTGGTAAGGGTTGCGCCTTCGACGCTCGAATCCCCTGTGGTAGAAATGACCTATGGCAGGTTCTACGATATGCTGGAAAAAAACAGGGAGAGCGGCAGTATTGTCTCAGCGGTAATGACAGAGACTATTTTGCGTGGAAAGTTGTCGGATGGCTCCAAATTCATGGTAAACGTGCCTGAGAGCGATCCGGACCTTCTACGGCTCTTAAGGAACAATATCCATGACTTCGACATAAAACCTCCCAAGACGGTGCTGATGAATATATTCATCTCCTTCGGCCCGCTATTGCTATTTGTGTTCTTCTTGTATTTTATGTATAGAGGGGCCGCGCAAGGCGGGGGAAAGATATGGTCCTTCGGAAAATCGCGAGCCCAGCAGGTCATACAGGGAAAGATGAAGATCACATTCAAGAACGTCGCCGGAGTAGATGAAGCAAAAGAGGAACTCCAAGAAGTAATCGAATTCTTAAGCGATCCCAAAAAATTCCAGGTACTAGGAGGAAAACTCCCTAAGGGGGTACTCCTCCTGGGGCCTCCCGGCTGCGGCAAGACCTTGCTCGCAAAGGCAGTCGCGGGCGAAGCAGATGTACCATTCTTCTCAATATCCGGAGCGGACTTTGTCGAGATGTTCGTAGGCGTCGGCGCCAGTCGTGTAAGAGATCTTTTCGAGCAGGCCAAAAAATCGTCTAAGACATCGCAGAAAGGCTGCATAATATT
>JAZFTF010000063.1:0-3152 GCA_036446495.1 Candidatus Omnitrophota bacterium
GTAAGGTGGAACAGCAATCTGGAAGAGGTGAGTGGCTATTCATCGAGCGAGGTTTCTAAGATGGATCCAACCGACTTTTTTTCTAAAGAGGAGAAAGGGATCATAGCGGATAAGATCCATGAGATATTTACCCAGGGGAAGTTGGATGTAGAGGCCAGTATTATAACAAAAGCAGGGCGGGCCATACCTTATCACCTTACGGGGCTTCGCCTGATAGTATACGACGAAAGATACTTTGTTGGCGTAGGCATCGATATAGCCGACCGGAAGAAGGCCGAGGCGGCGCTCCGGCTTACTCAATTTTCCGTAAATAAGACCTCAGACCCGGTATACTGGATAGCGCCTGATGCGCAGATCAAATATGTTAATGACACAGCGTGTTCGTCTCTTGGATATTCTCGAGAGGAACTATTATCTATGCATGTATACGATTTCGACCCCAATTATCCCAAAAAGATGTGGAAGAAATATTGGGAATATCTGAGGTCCGGCAAATCTACGTCTATGGAATCAGTCCATCGCGCCAAAGATGGCACGACATTCCCGGTGGAGGTCACAGCCAATTACATAAAATTTGAAGGCAAAGAATATAATTGCGCCTTTGCCAGGAATATTACGGACCGGAAGCGCGCTGAGGCGGCGCTAAGAGATTCAGAAGAGAAATTCAGGGCGATTTTCGATAACTCCACCGACGGGATTGTGGTCATCAATCCTCACTCGAAGAAGATATTTATGTTCAATAAGACCATAGCAGATATGCTCGGATATACAGAAGAGGGGTTTAAGGCCCTAAACCCCGAAGATTTTCATGTCAAGGAAGACTGGCCGTATATCAAAAAGAAGTTTGATAAGATGATGAAGAAAGATATCTCGGAAGTGGGGGACATACCCGTAGTAAAGAAAGACGGTACGATATTCTATTCCTCGATAACTTCATATACTATCAATATATCGGGAGACGAATTGATAGTCACAGTCTTTAAGGATATAACCGAACGCAAAAAGGCCGAACAGAAGCTGGAGATATTGAATAAATATCTTATAAAGACAAATGAGAAACTCCAGCTTTTAGCCATGAGAGATTACCATACAGGCCTCTATAACTACCATTACCTAGTCGATATTATAGAAGCGGAGCTTAACCGCGCCAAGAGGTATGCATCCGCACTCTCTGTTATAATGATCGATATAGACTATTTCAAGTCGATAAACGAAATCTACGGTTCCAAAGCCGGAGATATGGTACTAAAACAGTTTAGCATACAGCTTAAGAAGGCTGTTCGAAAATACGATATAGTCATAAGGTTTGGCGGCGAGGAGTTTGTTATACTCTGCCCTTCGACCGATAGAGCGGCCGCCAACGTTTTGGCGGGCAGGATACTCGAAGCTATAGGCGTATACAATTTCGGAACGAAGGAGCAGTCCATAAAGCTCAAACTGAGCATAGGCTCGGCGACCTTTCCTGACGCGCGGGTCATAAAGGGTATGGATCTCATAGAAGCTTCCGAGAAGGCAACAAACGAGGCCAAGTATAGCGGGGGCAACAGGGTAGCGGACTTTAACGATATTAAGGACAAGAAGATAAAAGGCGACATAAAGGCAAAGGCTAACGTAAGCGGCCTAAAGAGGAGACTCGACAGACTCACCAAAGAGACTAACCAGAGCCTCGTCGAAGCGATCTTTGCCTTTGCCAAGACGATAGAGTTAAAAGACCATTATACCGGGGAGCATGTGGAGAGGACCGTCCATTACGCTACGGAGCTCGCGAGAAAGCTGAACATGATACCCCAGGAGATAGAGAGGATAAGGCAGGCGGCGGTCCTGCACGATCTGGGAAAGATCGGTATAAGCGACAAGATACTTCTCAAGAAGTCGAAGCTGACGCCTAAGGAATATGATACGATCAAGAAGCACCCCCAGATAGCGGCGGATATCCTGAGGCCCATACAGATACTCCATAATATTATCCCATATATATTTTATCACCATGAAAGATGGAACGGCACAGGTTACCCGAGCGGCCTTAAAGGAGACGAGATCCCAATGGGCGCTCGGATAATAGCGTTGGCAGATGTCTATCAGGCCTTGAGTTCAGACAGGCCTTATCGCAAGGCGTATAACAGTGATAGGATAAAGAAGATCATAAAAGAAGGGTCCGGGACGCAATTCGATCCCAAGATCGTAAAGGCATTTATGGATCTCCTGAAGAAAGAGAAGAAGAAAAAGAAATAGACACACTTGCCCTAACCCGCCACCGAGACAACCCCAGTTTTGTATATGAAATATTCTGACACGAAAGACCGAATCGCTAAGATAGCGGCTAGATACTTTAACTATATGGCGAAGCGGTTTCCGGTAATGTGCTTAAACGATGAGTTCTCATCATTCCCGCGCGCTGAGAAGGCCATAGAATTCTTGGACTCCCTCGATTCCTTCGATAAAGATAAGATAAGACAAGATATAAATTATATAAAAGGTTTAAAAGCTTCTCTCGAGAAGCTTATTGCCGGGGGCCTGAGCCTCGAGGATAGAATCGATATAGCATTGCTTGGCGGGAGCATGTCGAGTTTCTTAAGAGAGTTTGAGAGGACAAAGATCTGGCAGGTAGACCCCAATATCTACATAAAGATATTCCTGTTCGGCATAGACCAACTTATCAACAGATTTTCTTTTTTAAGGCGCGATATAGACGGGCTCGTTGCCGCCAGGATCTCTCAGGTGCCGCGGCTCCTGGAAGAGGCCAAGAGGAATCTAAAGAAGGTGCCATGCGCCTATCTCGATGTCGCCCTTGAGATGGTGGACGCCTCGCGCCATTACTTCGAGACAGACGGGTTCTTTCTTAATAGGGGCGGAGCCTCCAGAAAAAGGTTCCGCTCTTCGATAGAGAAGGCGCTGGAGTCTCTGGATGATTTTAGGGTATATTTAATGAAGAAGTCCTCCAATCTCTCTTTTATAAAAGAGAGAGCGCTGATAGAGGATGTATTAAGGGAGTCCTTCTATTATAAAAAGAGCCTCGATGAGATCTTTGATATAGCTTCCCGGTCACACCGCGATACGCTAAAAGCCCTCAAGATCATAGCGAAAGAGATAGACAAAGATATGACCTGGCAGGAGATACTCTCGGATTACGCGTTTAAGGCCAAAAATGTCGA
>JAZFTF010000064.1:0-5808 GCA_036446495.1 Candidatus Omnitrophota bacterium
TTATAAGAGAGTATAGCATATAATCATAGGTAGGGTTATAGCAGACGGAGGCAATGGATGAAGATAGCGATCATAGCGCCGCCATGGATCCCCGTACCACCTACTCAGTATGGTGGTATAGAGACAGTTATACACAATCTCGTGGAGGGCTTGACCGAATTGGGCGAGGAGGTGCTCTTCTTTGCCCTTAAGGACTCCAAGGTATCGTGCAAGCTTTACCCGTACCTGGAAGCGTATTTTCGTTTCGGCATGGATTCTCCCCCTGATCAGAAGGCGTTCGTCAGGGAGTTGGCCTTAAAGTATGCTTATGCCCGCGCCGGATATGAGAAGGTGGATATCATTCATGACCATTCATTATTCAATTCGCCCGTAAATGTGCCCACCCTTCACACTCTATACAGCACTGCATGCGAAGGATCTATCAAGCAGCTCGCGGAGCTTTCGACCAAACCCAAAAACCACTTTGTCGCGATCTCGAATAAGCAGAAAGAGCGTTACCTTACCCTGCACAGAGAATTTGATCTGGTAGATGTGATTTATCATGGTATCAATGTAAAGGCTATAGAGTGGAGCTCCAAGAAAGAGGATTATTTTCTGTGTGTAGGCAGGGCGAGCAGTGAGAAGGGGCTTGATGTAGTGGCCCGTGTCGCCACAAAAGCGCGGATAGGCCTCATAATGGCCATAAAGATGGTCGAAGAGGAGGAGAAGCAATTCTTCAAGAACGAGATACAGCCATGGATAGACAAGCACCCGAAAGACCTTTTTTTGCAGATATTCCACGAGGTCCCGCGACCGACACTCTTCGACCTTTTCAAGCGCGCCAAGTGTACACTCTTTACGAGCCAGTGGGAGCAGCCTTTTGGGACGGTCATGATAGAGTCGATGGCTTGCGGGACCCCCGTGATCGCCCTTAGAAGGGGCGCCGCATCGGAGATCATAGTGAACGGAAAGACCGGTTTTGTCGTCAATTCAGAAGAAGAGATGATAGAGGCCATAAAGAAGATAGACCAGATAGATCCAGCCGATTGCAGAAGGCACGCCGAGAAGAACTTCTCGAGAGAGCGCATGGTCAAGAACTACCTGGACAATTACAAGAAGATACTGGACGGAAGATAATAGGAAGATGGTATGATAACAGTCGCTGCGGTTAGCGGTTTTCGGTTTGCGTATTGTGCGCTAACCGCAAACCGCTAACCATAACTTGAATCAATAGTTAGCATTGGAGAAGGTAATGAAGATCGGAGTTATAGCTCCGCCGTGGATACAGATACCCCCGCCAAAGTACGGCGGGATAGAGCTTGTTATATACAACCTGGTGGAGGGGCTCCACGCGCTCGGCCACGAGGTGATCCTTTTTGCCCCTCGTGACTCAAAAGTGTCATGCCGGCTGATGCCTTACATGGAGGGCGATCAACGTTGCGGGCTGAACTCATCGATAGAGTCGAAAGTCTTTGTGGGCGAACTCGCCAATAAATACGCCTTCTCGATGGCAGCATATGAAGGCGTCGATATTATCCATTGCCATACTTTACAAACCCCGAATGTCGACGTGCCTACGGTCTTCACTCTTCACGGCCCGGCCAACGAATCTACAGTAGAGACTTGCTCCGAGTTATCAAAGAACCCTAAAAACAGTTTTGTCACTATCTCAGACCGCCAAAAGGTGCTCCACCTGGCCTTGAACGAGAATATAAACTTTGTCGGCACGATCCATAATTGCGTAAATATAAAGGGATTGGAATGGAAGAAAGAGAAAGAGGATTTCTTCCTATTTGTCGGAAGGGTCAACTGGGAGAAGGGGCTCGATCTGGCCATAAGGGTCGCGAACAAAGCGGGCGTCAACCTGGTAATGGCGGTCAAGATGACCGAAGCTTTCGAGAAGGAGTTTTTCAGGAAGGAGATCCTTCCGTGGATAGACAAGTACCCCGAACATCTCTTCTTTCAATTTCACAAAGAGATCCCGAGGCACATGATATTCGACCTTATCCGAAGGGCGAAGTGTGTGCTCTTCACCAGCCAGTGGGAAGAGCCTTTCGGACTCGTTATGATAGAGTCTATGGCTTGCGGCACGCCGGTGATAGCGCTCCGGCGCGGCGCCGCACCGGAGGTCATAATAGAAGGGCAAAATGGATTTTTATGTGACAGCGAGGACGAGATGATCGCCGCTACCAAGAAGGTAGATGTGATAAACCCAAAAGATTGCCGAAAGCATGTAGAGAAGTATTTTTCAAGAGAGAAGATGACTAAAAATTACGTCAAGGTCTATAAAAAGATCCTTTCAAAGAAAAAACCGAAGGAGGTAGTAAGTGGTAAGAAGCATAGGTGATTATATAGATGTGGTAGGTGCTGAGACGATCTCAAAGATCTACAAGAAGGCCAATAAGTTATACGGCAAGAGGATAGCCAATGTAAACGCGACGTTCTTGGGCGGGGGAGTCGCCGAGATACTGGGCAGGATGGTGCCGCTTATGAACGAGGTGGGGCTGGATGCCGAATGGAGGACTATACACGGAAGCCCGGCGTTCTTCGATGTGACGAAGAGCTTCCACAACGCGCTTCAGGGAGGGCCGCTGGAGCTAACCGACCGTGCCAAATCGATATATATGGGCATAAACCAGGAGTATGCGGGATTTACACACCTTAACCTCTATGATTGCCTGGTAATACACGATCCGCAGCCGCTGCCTCTTATAAGTTTTTACAGGAAACGCCAGCCCTGGATATGGAGATGCCACATAGATATAACGGATCCAAATAAGGAGCTGTGGGAATTCTTAAAAAAACACATGATAAAGTACGACGCTATAATGATATCGAGCGAGAAGTATAGAAAACCGGATATACCTGTGCTCCAAAAGGTCATCCCTCCGGCCATAGACCCACTTTCTCTAAAGAATATGGAACTTTCCCAGGATGAGATCATGAGATATATCAAGGAGTCGAACATACCTACTGATAAGCCTATAGTGGCTCAAATTTCGAGGATGGATTCATGGAAGGATCCTGAAGGCGTGCTCGAGGTCTTTAATCTCATAAAAGAAAAGGTCGACTGCAGGCTTCTCTATTGCTACAATCTCGCCACCGATGATCCGGAAGGCATGAAGATATACGACAGAGTATATCAGAAGGCGAAGAAACACGCCGAGCAGGGCGACGTTATCTTTGTCGTAGGCAATAACGAGATTCTTGTAAATGCCATTCAGAGTTTTGCTACGGTAATAATACAGAAATCAATAAGAGAGGGCTTCGCCCTTACGGTGACCGAGGCCTTATGGAAAGGAAAGCCTGTTGTGGCGGGAAATGTCGGCGGCATACCTAACCAGATACAAGACGGCAAGAATGGCTTCCTGGTCGATCCGCACAACTACAAGGAGTGCGCAGATAGGGTAATAAAGTTTTTAAAGGACCCAAAGATGGCCAAGGAGATGGGTTCTAAAGGCAAAGAAACAGTAAGAGAAAAGTTCCTTACCACAAGGCTCGTTTCTGACTATCTAGACCTGATGGACGAGCTACTTAAGTAGAAGATCTTGTTAGATGCTAAAGAGATAAAACTGCATAATAAGTGCCGTAGCGTTATCACCCTTTTATATAACGTACAGGATCGTAAAATAGAAGAGAGGTCTTTGTGAAAGATATAGGCAAGCTTCCTTTTGACGCGGTGATATTTGACCTCGATGGCGTCGTTACAAAGACCGCCCTCGTCCATGCCGGCGCGTGGAAGGCGGCTTTCGATGAGTACATGAAGATGAGAGAAGAGCGTGACGGGGAGCCGTTCAAGGAGTTCACGCACAACGACGACTATCTCCCTTATGTCGATGGAAAGCCGCGATATGAAGGCGTGAAGAGTTTTCTCGAATCGCGCAATATACACATACCGTATGGAGACCCTTCAGACCCTCCCGAGAAAGAGACCGTCTGCGGCATAGGCAATAGAAAGAATTTTAAATTCCGCGAAGTTCTCGCGAAAGAGGGAGCGGAGGTCTTCGGATCTACGGTCGATTTTATAAAGGCCCTCAAAAAACGCGGTGTCAGGATAGGCGTTGCCTCTTCTTCAAAGAACTGCAAGCCGATACTGGAATCTGTCAAGCTGGAGGACCTCTTTGAGACGAGAGTGGATGGTGTGGTATCAGCGGATATGGGCCTCAAAGGAAAGCCGGAGGCGGATATATTTGTCATGGCCGCGAAGAATGTCGACGCGGACCCGGCCCATTCGATCGTAGTGGAAGATGCTGTTTCAGGTGTCCAGGCGGGGAGGAATGGTGCGTTCGGGTTGGTCATCGGGGTAGCCAGAGAAGATAACGAAGAGGAACTATTGGCGAACGGGGCCGATATAGCGGTACGCGACTTAAGCGAGATAGATATCTCTTGGATACGAAAGTGGTTTAATAGAAAACCGAAACGCCTTAATCTGCACCACAAGATCACCGAAGATATTTTTCTGGGCTCGAAAAGATCAGTATTTTTTCTCGATTATGACGGGTCGTTGACGCCCATAGTAAAACGACCCGAGCTTGCGGTCTTATCAGGCAAGATGAGAGATGCTATAAAGAAGCTTTCAGAGAAGCATACGGTCGCTATCGTAAGCGGAAGGATGAGAGAGGATGTTCAAAAACTTGTATCCATAGAAGGTGTCTTCTACGCCGGCAGCCATGGCTTCGATATCCAGGGACCGGGTTTTTCATTGATACAGCCTGAGGCGGAAGAGACTATACCGCTTATAACGCGGGTCACAGGAGCACTAAAAGAAGAGTTTGGGAATGTAGAGGGCGTATTGATCGAAGATAAGAAGTTTAGCGTCGCGGTTCATTACAGGCTTGCCCGCGCCAAAGAGATACCCAGGATAAGAAACCGCGTCAACGAGATAGTAGAGAGAAACAGAAAACTCCGCTTTATGTCCGGCAAGAAGGTCTTTGAGATCATTCCCGATATAAGGTGGAGCAAAGGTATGGCCATGCGCTGGATCCTAAAGGCCCTTAATATAGGATGGGCCGACGCTTCAGTTGTATATATAGGCGACGATGTCACAGATGAAGACGCATTCAGGATGTTAAGGACGAGAGGCACGAGTATATTGGTCTCAAAAAAAGCGAAAGTATCCGCCGCAAACTTTTATCTTACCTCCCCGCAGGAAGTAAAAAACCTGTTTGAAAAAATAACAGAATTACGGGAACACTTTACTTAATAACAACTATTAATATAAAGTAAAGCGCCCCCGTGGATGAGAGAAGGATATATGTTATCCACTTGGAAGATAGCTTACTCATATTTCAACCCGGCTGAAGAGCGATTGAGAGAGACGCTCTGTACGCTCGGGAACGGCTATTTCGCGACCAGGGGCGCCGCCTGTGAGAGCGTCATGTCCAAAACCCGCTATCCGGGCACATATATATCGGGCGTCTACAACAAGCTCGCCACCGAGATCGCGGGGCGCACCATATACAATGATGACCTTGTAAACTGCCCCAACTGGCTCGGCCTTACCTTTAGAATAGGCGAGGGAGGCTGGATCACCCCGGATACCTGTGAGATAATAAAATATCACCAAGAGCTCGATATGCGTAACGGCGTCTTGTCCAGAGAGATGAAGCTTCTGGATAAGCATGAAAGGATCACTACTATATCGACAAAGAGGATCGTGAGCATGGCAAACCCGCACCGGACGGCCATATCGTACGAGATTACGCCGGAGAATTATGAGGGATGGGTGGTGATAAAGTCTTCACTCGATGGGAGTGTTCAGAATAAGGGGATCCAGAGATATAAAGACCTAAACTCTGAACACCTCGTAGCCCATTCTATGGGGATCTG
>JAZFTF010000065.1:0-7801 GCA_036446495.1 Candidatus Omnitrophota bacterium
TTAAAGTCAAGCAGAATACAGCGGCGTGCCATGCGGGATATTTTACTTGTTATTTTAGGGAGTTCTCAAAAGACGGCTCCTGCAAAGTGATAGAGAAGAAGGTATTTGATCCGGATAACGTATACCCTCCTTCGCCCAGAAAAGAAAATTCATAGATGTTTTGGGCTTCGGCGGACTTCGTCGGAGGGTTTCGTTTGCAAGGAAAGGAGTAAATGTTCGTTTAATGTTTAAACCGACCAAAGAAGAGTTTATAGAACTGGCTAAGAACGGAAACCTTATCCCCGTGTACAGGGAGATAGTTGCGGACCTTGAAACGCCGGTCTCTACCTTTCTTAAGGTAAATAAGAGCGACTATGCCTACCTCTTAGAGTCCATTGAAGGAGGTGTCAAGATCGCTCGGTATTCATTTTTAGGGTGCGATCCTTCCGTTGTCATAAAGACAAAGGGCGACAACATAGAGATCATAAAGGGCAAAAAGAAGAGAAGGTTCAAGGCGAAGGAAGATCCTCTATCCGAGATAAAGAAGCTTATAAGCCCATATAGATTTGTATCGGTTGAAGGGCTTCCGCGGTTCTGTGGCGGGTTAGTAGGTTATATAGGATACGACATGGTAAGGTACTTCGAGGATATACCCGATGAGAACAGAGACAATCTGAAGCTTCCCGATTCCATATTCATGTTGACCGATACAATATTGATATTCGACCATATAGACCATGTCATCAAAGTCGTATGTAATGTCAGTGTAAAAGATGGCATCTCTAAAAAGAGATTATCAAAGGCTTACGATAACGCTACGAAGAGGGTAGACAGGATAATCAAGAGGCTGAGACAGCCCTTAAAAAGGGGCCCGAAAAAGAATAAGAGAAAGAAACATATTCCTTTTAAGTCGAATTGCACGAAGAGACAGTTTACAAAGATGGTCGAAAAGGCAAAAGAGTATATCAAGGCCGGGGATATAATACAGGTCGTATTGTCTCAGCGCCTCTCAAAACGCTTATCTACGAAAGAACACTTTGACGTCTATAGAGCCCTGCGGTCTTTAAACCCATCGCCTTATATGTTCTATCTCAAGTTCGATAGATTGAAGCTCGTAGGTTCTTCGCCTGAGATCATGGTGCGCTGCGAGGACGGCAAGGTAGAGGTCCGGCCGATCGCCGGAACGAGGCCGAGGGGGCAGGATGCCGCTGCCGATGAAGCGCTCTCCAAAGACCTTCTCTCAGACCCCAAAGAATGCGCCGAGCACATAATGCTCGTGGACCTGGGCAGGAACGATATAGGCAGGGTATGTGAATTCAGGTCCGTAGAGGTAAATGAGCTTAAGGTGATAGAGAAGTACTCCCATGTCATGCATATAGTAAGCGACGTCACTGGCAGGCTAATGGAGCACAAAGACCTCTTCAATGTTATAAGGGCGACATTTCCTGCCGGGACGGTTACAGGTGCGCCAAAGGTCAGGGCCATGGAGATAGTCGACGAGCTCGAGAACTTAAGACGCGGGCCTTACGCGGGTTGTGTGGGCTATTTCAGTTTCTCCGGAAACCTTGACAGCTGTATCACCATAAGGACGATCGTGATAAAAGATAATACCGCTTATGTGCAGGCAGGCGCGGGGATCGTTGCCGACTCAAAGCCGGAGAAGGAATATATAGAGACGCTTAACAAGGCTGCGGCCCTCATAAAAGCCATAGAAATATCGGAGGAGTAAGGATGTCAAATATATTAACTGAAAGGTCCCGCCTCGTCATGAAAAGACTCTCGTGGCGGGATCAATTCGCACTTATGATTTACTCGCGCTTCGCGCTCGTAAATCATCTGCTCATTGGTGTAGAGATATGATCCTTGTGATAGACAATTACGACTCTTTTACCTATAACCTCGTGCAATATCTCGGCGAGTTAGGCGAGAAGCTTGTGGTAAAGAGAAATGACAAGATCACGTTATCAGAGATAGAAGAGGCGATGCCTGAGAGGATAGTGATATCTCCGGGGCCGGGAACGCCGAAAGATGCCGGTATATCGCGCGAGGTCATAAAGAACTTTGCCAATCGCATTCCCATGCTCGGGGTTTGTCTGGGGCATCAATGCATAGGTGAAGTATACGGTGGAAAGATATTGAGAGCCCCGACACTTATGCACGGCAAGACATCGCTTGTCTACCATGACGACAAGGATATATTCCAAGACGTTGAGAACCCTTTTGAGGCCACCAGGTATCACTCGCTGATAGTGAGCAAGAGAGGGCTTCCGAGAGTACTTAAGGTTATAGCTCATACAAAAGAAGGCGAGATAATGGGCCTCAAGCATGTCCACTATCCGCTGTGGGGCGTCCAGTTCCATCCGGAATCTATATTGACAAAAGAAGGAAAAAAAATCCTAGTAAATTTCTTAAAAGTCAGATGAGCGTGTATACGCTCATCTGACCCGCCGTAGCCGTCACATTGTTAGCATACAGCACGGCGAAGGCGGGGCGAAGGTGGGTGAGGTAGATGATAAAGGAAGCGACAGAGAAACTATCAAAGAGGGAGAATATCACCAAGGACGAGACGAGAGCGGTCTTCGATGAGATCATGGGTGGAAAGGCGAGCCATGATGAGATGAAAGCGTTCTTGATATCTCTGGCTGAGAAAGGCGAGACTACCGAAGAGATAATCGCCGCCGCGGGTGTCATGAGGAAGAAGATGAAGAAGCTCGCCCTGCCGTACGAAACAGTATTAGATACCTGCGGCACTGGCGGAGGGGCGAGATCTTTTAATGTCTCTACCATAGTTGCTATTGTAGCGGCGGGCTGTGGCGCGAAGGTCGCCAAGCATGGCAATAGGTCTTATACGAGCCATTGTGGAAGCGCTGATATACTCGAAAGGCTGGGCGTCAAGATAGATATAGAGCCGTCAAAAGTCGCCCTGTCGATAGAAGAGGCGGGAGTAGGGTTTCTCTTTGCCCCGCTCTACCATAGCTCTATGAAACATGTCTCTGGGGTGCGCAGAGAGATCAAGCGGCGCACGATATTCAATATCTTGGGCCCGCTCTCTAACCCGGCAGGCGCCAACAGGCAGCTTATAGGGGTCTTCGACGTCGCCCTTACCGAGGTATTCGCCGGGGTATTAAAGGATCTCGGAAGCAAAAGGGCTTTTATCGTCCATGGCCTAGACGGGTTCGACGAGGTTTCTATATCGGATGGTACGAGGATATCGGAACTTGTAGCGGGTGAGATAAAGACATATGTTCTTATGCCGGAAGACTTCGGGATCGAAAGGGCGAAGAAGGAAGATGTGGCTTGTAAGACGATAGAGGAGAATTTGGCGGTGGTGAAATCGGTCTTGAGCGGCGAAAGGTCTGTCCATAAAAGAATGGTCCTAGTCAATGCCGCGCTTGCGCTAATGGCTTCCGGAAACGCTGCTACACTAAAAGAGGGCGTGAAGGTGGCCTCTGACTGCATAGATTCAGGCAACGCGAGAGAGGTCCTGAATACCCTTATAAAGGTTACTAACGGATAGATATATGATACTTACCAAGATTATAGAAGAGAAGAAAAAAGAGATAGAGATAGCTAAAGAGAGGCTACCTCTCAGCATGATACAGGAGAAGCTTTTGGTCATGCCGTCACAGAGGAGCTTTAAGCAGGCTATCTCTAAAGAGAGGGAGATATCCCTTATCGCTGAGATAAAGAGGGCTTCTCCTTCGGCCGGGCTTCTGCGTAGAGACTTCGATCCGCTCAAGATAGCTCAGATCTACAGGGCCTATGGCGCGAGCGCGATCTCCGTACTTACGGACGAGAAGTTTTTTAGAGGTGCGCTCTCAAATATAGATCTCGTAAAAAGAGAAGTCTACCTTCCTATATTGAGGAAGGACTTTATAATAGACAGGTACCAGATATACGAGTCGAAGCTATTCGGCGCGGACGCGATACTGCTTATAGCGGATCTTCTTTCACGGACCGAGCTATTCCATTTCCTGGAGATATCGAGAGAGCTCGGGATGGACGCGGTGGTGGAGGTACATAATGAAGAGGATTTAGCCAAAGCGCTGAGTGCGGAGAGCGGGATAATAGGGATAAACAATAGGAATCTCCATAATTTTGAGGTCGATATGGGAGTGACTTCTAATCTTATAAAGTCTATACCGGATGGCAAGATCATAATTTCTGAAAGCGGCATAAAGACGTACGAAGATGTCATGTTCTTAAAGAGCCTGGGAGTAAACGCTGTTCTCATTGGGGAGGCGTTCATGCGAAGTGACGACATAGGCTTAAAAGTAAGGGAATTGATGGGGCGTTAACGCGGTTAGCGTTATTCGGTTATCGGTTAGCGCCGCACACCGCTAACCGCAAACCGGTAACCGAAGCTTTCATAAGGAGTTTTACATGTTACCAGATAATAGAGGCCATTTTGACGAGTTCGGCGGTAAGTACGTGCCCGAGACCTTGATGTTCGCGCTCGATGAGCTTGAACGCGCATACAAGAGATCCATGAGGGACAAGGGCTTCAGGCAAGAGCTAAATTACTATCTCAAGTTTTACGCGGGAAGGCCAACACCTCTTTATTGCGCGGCCAACCTGACAAAAAAACTGGGCGGGGCCAAGATATACCTAAAGAGAGAGGATCTCTTACTTACGGGCGCGCACAAGATAAACAATACACTCGGCCAGGTATTACTGGCCAAGAGGATGGGAAAGAAACGCATCATAGCAGAGACAGGCGCCGGACAACACGGGGTAGCTACTGCGACCGCCGCGGCTATGTTTGGCCTCCAGTGCGATGTATATATGGGCGACGAAGATATAGTGAGGCAGGCGCTGAATGTATTCAGGATGAAACTCCTGGGCGCAAAAGTGATTCCCGTGCATAGTGGGTCCAAGACCCTAAAGGATGCGATCAATGAGACCCTGAGGGACTGGGTCACGAATGTCAGGACTACACATTATGTGATAGGTTCAGTCGTAGGGCCGCACCCTTTTCCTATGCTAGTAAGGGACTACCAATCTGTCATCGGCAAAGAGGCGAAGAAGCAGATAGTGGCCAAGGAAGGGAGGCTCCCCGATTATCTTATAGCCTGTGTAGGCGGTGGATCGAATTCAATGGGGCTCTTCCACCCGTTCTTAAAAGATAAGAAAGTCAAGTTTATAGGGGTAGAGGCCGCGGGCAAAGGCTTGAATACGAATAAGCACTCTGCGGCTATTATGAAGGGCGATGTCGGGGTCCTGCATGGAAGCAAGAGTTTTCTTCTCCAAGATAAGGACGGCCAGATAAGTATCGCGCATTCCGTATCCGCTGGGCTGGACTACCCAGGAGTGGGTCCGGAGCATTCTTATTTTAAGAAGACCGGCAGGGCAGAGTATGTTGGGGCTGATGATAAAGGAGCGCTTGCTGCTTACAGGTTTTTGGCCGAGACGGAAGGCATCATACCGGCGCTGGAACCTGCCCACGCTATAGATTATGTAATGAAGTTTGCACCTAAGCTGGCGAAGGATAAGATAATCATTGTATGCCTCTCGGGGCGAGGGGATAAAGACATAGACATAGTAAAAGAAGAGTTGGATCTATAAGAGGCTTTAATGGTTAAGCCCGAAGCAAAATATTCGGTACGCGGTTAGCGGTGTGCGCACGATACGCAAACCGCTAACCTAAAACCGCGAACCGCATGTACAAGGAGGTCTAGCAGGGTGAACAGAATAGAAAAGAGATTTAAAGATTTAAAACGTTTAGGCAAGAAGGCGTTTATAGCGTATATAACCACAGGGGACCCTACTATAAAGGCTACCGAGAAGCTTATCATGGAGCTTGATAGGAGCGGAGTCGATATACTGGAGTTAGGGGTGCCATTCTCAGATCCGATGGCCGATGGCCCTACTATACAGGCCGCGTCTGAACGGGCGTTGCGCAATAAAGTCAACATTAGGTCTATATTGAGCCTTGTCAAGAGGGTCAGGGGAAAGACAGGCCTCCCTATAGCGCTTATGACATACTACAATCCTGTCTACAGGTATGGCGTTAAAGAGTTTGTCTCATCCGCCAAGAGTTCCGGTGTCGACGGAGTTATTATACCGGATTTGCCCCCGGAAGAGGCGGAAGATCTTATGGCTTACTCAAGGAAGCGTGATTTTAGCAGTATATTTCTCTTGTCACCCACAAGCTCTCTAAGAAGGATAGAGCTTGTAGGGAAGGCTTCGAGAGGTTTTGTATATTATGTTTCACTAACAGGTGTTACCGGCGCGCGAAAGAGTCTGCCTCCTGAGATAGTGACGAATGTAAGACGTATAAAGAAGGTTACTAAGAAGCCTGTATGCGTGGGTTTTGGCGTATCGACCCCTTTACAGGCAAAGACGATAGCGCGGATCGCGGACGGCGTTATCGTTGGAAGCGCCATTATAAAGGTGATAGAAAAAAACTTAAAGTCTAAGGACCTGGCCAAGAAGGTTGGCGGCTTTGTCAGGCCTCTGGTTAGGGCCGTAAAGGAGATAGCATGATAACAATTGTTACGGTTTGCGGTTTTTGGTTTACGGTTTGCGCAAACCGCACACCGTTAACCGCGAACCGAATCGCGTGTTAACACGGGAGATATAGGGAATATGCGCACCTTGGCGTTAGATCTGGGAACTAAGAGAATAGGCCTTGCTATAAGCGACGGACTTGGGCTCACTGCCCAAGGTCTCGAGACTATAGAACGGACCGATGAGAGATCTTTGGAGAATGTAATAAAAGAGAGAGAAGTTACAGAGATAGTGATAGGCCTTCCGCTCAATATGGACGGTAGTAAGGGCGAAAGGGCCGAGGATGCAATCCTATTTGGGGAGGGTCTTAAGAACAAATTTTCAATACCTGTGAAGATGTGGGATGAGAGGCTCTCTACGATGTTCGCAGAGAAAGAGATGATAAGAGGGGACTTAAGCCGTAAAAAAAGGAAGAGACTAAACGACATGCTCGCGGCCCAGTTGATACTGCAGAACTACCTGGATGCCAAGAAGAGCGGGACTACGGAGAGGTGATATGTATCACAAGACGGTTTTAAAGAATGGCCTTAGGATAATGATGCTCGATATGCCCTACATGGAGTCGGTGGCGTTGGGTGTCTGGATAGGAACAGGTGGCAGGTACGAGAGTAAGACAAATTCCGGCATAAGCCACTTTTTGGAGCACATGGTCTTCAAGGGCACAAAGAACAAGTCTACAAGGGATATAAAAGAGTCTATAGAGGGAATAGGAGGCACACTCAACGGTTTTACAGACGAAGAGGTGACCTGTTACCTGGTGAAGGTGCCGAAGAAGTTTGTAACGCTCGGACTCGATGTCTTGAGTGATATGGCGACCCACCCGAAGTGCGATAAGTCCGATATCGACAAGGAGCGGGGCGTGATATTCGAGGAGATAAAGATGTATAAAGACCGTCCGGATCAACACGTCCATCAGGTCCTTTGCGAGCTCATGTGGTCGGATCACCCGCTGGGAATGCCGCTCATAGGCAACGAGAAATCTCTGGGCAAGCTTGGCAGAGAGGATCTTCTTGATCATAAGAGCAAGCACTATACGCCTGAGAATATTGTGATCTGCGCCTGCGGGCAACTGGATAAAGAGGCTTTTGTCGAGGAAGTGAAGAAGCGTTTCCCGATGCAGTCCAAGGGGCAGCCAGGGGGTTTTAAAAGGTTTACGCCCAATCAGAAGAAACCGAGGTTTGCATGCTGCGAGCGTGATATCGAACAGACGCATATGAATATAGGATTTCACAATATATCGAGGTTCCACCCTGACAAGTACACCTCCAGCATTCTTCATATACTGCTTGGCGGGAATATGTCTTCAAGGCTC
>JAZFTF010000066.1:0-3437 GCA_036446495.1 Candidatus Omnitrophota bacterium
GGCTGACAGCTGAAAGCTGAAGGCCCAAATAATCGTTTCTAATTATTATAAGGATCTAACGAGTGAGAATACGAATATTAGGAGTAATAATATTTATCCCGGTTTTTTTGTTAGTGACGGGTCTTTTCTATCTGCAGATCATAAAAGGGGCCAATTACCAGAGGCTTGCTACGCGGAACAGGATACGCCTTGTTCCCATAGAGAGCCCGAGGGGCAGGATCTTCGACCGCAATGGCGTCCTCTTGGTCAATAACAGAATATCATTCGATGTATCTATCATCACGCAGGAGCTTAAGAACAAAGACGTTGTCTTCGATAAGCTGGCGAGGCGGCTGAACCAGACTAAGGAATCTCTCGAGGAGGCCTTAAAGAACAACTTTATAACGCCGTTCCAGCCGGTCAAGATCGCCTTTGATATCGGCAAGATAAAAGCGATCACAATAGAAGAAGAGAGGATAGACCTGCCGGGCGTGCTCATAGAGACAGCCCCTCATAGGCACTATATATATAAAAATACAGGTTCTCATATATTCGGCTACCTGGGCCTTATAAACTCCCGCGAGCTTGAGAAGTTGAAGAGCTATGGTTATACTATGGATGATTATGTCGGGCGGGCCGGCGTAGAAAAATATTATGATAATTATCTTAAGGGGACACACGGTGGTATGCAGATAGAGGTGGACAACATGGGCCACCAGGTCGGGATCTTAGGCATAAGAGAGCCTATAAAAGGAAAAGACCTCTACCTCTCTATAGATATAAGATTGCAGGAATTTATCGAAGAGATATTCAAAGACGCTCGGGGTGTCGCTTGCGTTATGGACCCGAGGAGCGGAGAGATATTGAGCCTTGTAAGCTCCCCGTCTTTTGATCCCAACATATTCATGGCACGCAAAAACTCAGGTGAGATAACCGACCTCTTTCAAAGCGAGGATTATCCTTTATTGAATAGGTCCACACAGTGTAGCTACCCTCCCGGCTCAGTCTTCAAGATAGTCACAATCTCCGCAGGATTGGAGAAGAAAATATCTCCGGAGAGGACGCTCTACTGCAGCGGCCTCTATTTTCTTGGCGGCAGCATATTCAGGTGCTGGAAAGAGAAAGGGCACGGTGCCCTTGCCGCGCGCGACGCGTTAAAACACTCCTGCAATGTATATTTTTACCAGCTCGGCAGGATGGCAGGCGCCGAAGAGATAGCGAATTTTGCCACCAAGTACGGGTTTGGCCAGCCTACCGGGGTGGATCTACCGGGAGAATTTTCAGGGCTGGTCCCTAACAGGATGTGGAAATTTCTAAACAAAAGGGAGCCGTGGTACGAAGGCGAGACACTAAATTACGCGATAGGGCAGGGTTTTCTTCTTGTCACGCCGATGCAGATAGTGAGGATGGTCTCTTCAGTGGCTAATGGAGGAGATCTTGTGCGCCCTTTTCTCGTCAAAAGAATAGAAGATGTCGATATCTCCCAGACCAGAAAGACCCCTGTCAATATCTCGAAAGAGACGCTCGATATAGTGAAAGAGGGGCTCATCAAGGTTGTCAACGATCCTGACGGCACAGGCAGAAGGGCATACATAAAAGGGGTAAGAGTGGCGGGTAAGACCGGGACAGCTCAGACGTCCCAGCCAAGGACTCACGCTTGGTTCACGGGATTTGCCCCGTCGGATGACCCGAAGGTGGCATTGGTCGTCTTTCTTGAATATGGCGGCAAGGGAGGCCTGGGCGCGAGCAAGACCGCCCATGACATATTTGCCAAACTTCAAAGTTTAGGGTATCTATAATATGTATAATAGATTGTTGAGGAATGTCGATAAGGCATTGATCGTAGTAACCCTTTTAATACTGGTGATCGGGCTCTCATCGGTCTTCAGCGCCACGCATTCCGCGGACTCCGCGACAAACAGAGAAGGACTTTTTCTCAGGCAGATCATGTGGATATGTATCGGGCTTCTACTCGCCTTTATAATCATCCATGTGGACTATCAGAAGTTCATCGATTCGGCATATATTCTTTTCGGGCTCAACATCATCCTTTTGCTGGTAGTCCTCGCCTACGGCCATACCAGGCTGGGGGCCCAGAGATGGGTCATGATAGCCGGAATCGGTTTCCAGCCCTCTGAGTTTGTGAAGTTGACGTTTATCTTGGCCTTAAGTTCTTACCTTGGTCATAGAGCGAAGTTTTCCTATGAGCCGACAGACCTCGCTGTTTCCTTTGGCTTGATGTTCATACCGCTTATATTGATCTTTCTCCAGCCTGATCTCGGGACGGCGCTTATGCTTATCCCGATACTATTCGCGATGTTATTTGTGAGGGGCGCGAATATAAAACATCTCTTATCTATAATAGGCCTCGGCCTTATCTCGAGCCCTTTTTTATGGTTCATGATGAAGGATTACCAGAGACAGAGACTTTCCGTATTTATAAATCCGAACGCCGACCCTCTTGGGGCCGGCTATACTATCATACAGTCGAAGATCGCCATTGGGTCAGGATTTCTTTTCGGAAAAGGGTGGCTCAGCGGAACGCAGAACCAATTGAACTTTCTACCTGAAAGGCATACCGATTTTATATTTTCAGTTATAGGCGAGGAGGGTGGATTTATCGGGTGTACCCTGTTGATAGGCCTTTACTGCGTCTTGATATACAGGGGTCTTCGGATTGCCCAGACAACGGGCGACACATATGGCAAGATCATGACTACCGGGATCGCTACGATGCTTGCCTGCCAGATAATCGTGAACATAGGGATGGCCGCCGGCTTTATGCCCGTGGTAGGGCTGCCGCTGCCCCTTATGAGCTATGGCGGCTCGTCGCTGCTTACTACATTGATCTCGATAGGGCTTCTTATCAGCGTTGGCATGCGTCGCCCGAGATTCTAGGGACCGTTTTACTCGTCTATAACTAGCTTATTTTAATACAGTTACGATAGTGACCATGTAAGCCTAAATCTAAACATTTGGCGTACACAGTCACCGTTGTAACTTTTTGTGGCTAAGAGTGTTACAAGCTAGTGAAACGGTCCCTACTAGTAATAATTAACGTTTGGAACCTGGTACTTTGGGAAACGGACCCTGCTATACACGTGTTAACATATGCTCAATCGTGAGACATTAGAAGAGATATTGTCGCAGGTGAGAAAACCGGCTAGGTATATCGGCAACGAGTGGAATGCTGTCAAGAAAGACCTCACGAAAGCTTCCGTAAAATTTGCCTTATCCTTTCCCGATCTTTATGAGATCGGCATGAGCCACCTCGGGTACAAACTCATCTACCACCTTTTGAACGAGAGAGAGGATACCGCCTGTGAAAGGGTCTTTATGCCCGACGTGGACCTTCTGGAGATCCTGAAGATCCGGGATATTCCGCTCTTCTCTCTGGAATCAAAAGAAGAGCTCCGCAAATTCGATATCCTTGGCTTTACTCTCGCTTACGAGCTCGC
>JAZFTF010000067.1:0-6446 GCA_036446495.1 Candidatus Omnitrophota bacterium
ATGGTGTCGGCTTTTGTCCTTAAGGTCGCACTCTCTTTCCGGAATATCTACTTCGATTTTTTTGGTATCTTATTTAGCGGCATAGCCTCCTACTTTATTACATATGGATATAAGAGCATAGATCTCTTGATAGACAATGCCGTATTGCGCAGAGAGGCTACTATCGACATCCTGACGGGCCTGTACGTTTACAGGTTTTTCGAAGTTAAGCTTAGGAGTGAGTTCAGGCGCGCGAGAGAGATGAGGGGCGAAGACCTATCCCTTATAATCTGCGATATAGATGATTTTAAAGTGATAAACGATACTTACGGCCATGAATGCGGGAACATAGTCCTTAGGGATCTCGCAAAAGTCCTTAGTAGGTTTTCCAGAAGAGGCGACGCTATATGCAGGTATGGTGGGGAAGAGTTCTGTTTTATCCTCCCCCATACGGACAAAGGATCTGCGGTTGAGTACGCGCAGAGGGTCCTGGAGGCGGTCAGATCACACAGATTTTCTACGCCGGCAGGAACTCTTGGTATTACGGCTAGCTTTGGCGTGGCTAGCTTGGAATGTGGCGCGCGTACACCTGAAACCCTCACAAAGATGGCGGACGCTGCCCTATACGAAGCCAAGAAGGCAGGCAAGAATAAGGTCTCAGTTTACAGTAAAGACCTTTAAGGCCACTTATATTAAAATACCTTGCTGCCCGTCTTTATATCCTTATCCGGAGATAGGAGAGCCAATATTTCCTCATCCTTTGCTACTAAGATCATACCCTGTGATTCCACACCCCTTATAGTAGCAGGTTCTAGATTGGTTATGACTACCACTTTTTTGTCCACTAGGCCTTCCGGCCTGTAAAAGTTCTTTATTCCGGCCACGACCTGCCGCTGCTCGTCTCCCACCTCAAGGTCCAAGACTAAGAGCTTATCGGCGTTAGGGTGCTCTTTAGCCTCTTTTATGCGGGCTATCTTTAGGTCAAGTTTTTTGAAGTCGTCAAAACTTATCATGTTCTTCTCCCATGTTAACGCCTGATTCGGTTTGCGGTTATTGGTTTTCGGTTAGCGTCAAAATCGCGAACCGCACACCGCTAACCGTAACACCTGTTATCATATCATCTCCGATATGTTTTACTTTTTACTTCTTGCCTTTCTCGTCTTTCTTCGCGCCTGCTGCTCCGGTACCCTTTGTGGCTCCCGCGCCTTTCGCGGTGGCGCCGTCTTTAGCTGCGGCTCCTTTGGCCTCTTCTTTGGCGGGTGCGCTTGCTGTGCCGGTTGCCCCTTCGGCTGCCGCTTCTTCAGGTGCTGCCTTCTCCTTCTTGATCTTGAACTTAATGATCTTTATCTTCGGCAGACCAAAGATAGATTTACCTTCTTCCCACTCGCCTTTTTCTATCAAGTGTCTTAATCGTTCAAACCTCTTTAGGACCGAACGATGTTGCTTGCTCTTTTCGCTCGATCGCAGACTTGGATGTTGTGTCATCTTCTCCTCCTGTGTTAACTCTTGATTTGGTTTGCGGTGCGCGGTTTACGGTTAGCGTCGATACGCCAACCGCTAACCGCGACAACTGTTGTCGTGTTATCTCTTTCTTAAAAAACTACCTGGGTGGCTCTTCTTTAGATCGGAAAGGGCCTTGTTTGCTTCCTTCCTGCTCTTGTATTCGCCCACGCAGATCTGATAATAACCCCCGCCCAGTATTATAAATGGGCTGTATCCTTTCTTGCCGAGTTTTACCAGTTCTTTTTGGGCGGATCTCTTGGATTTGTACGCTATGACCTGTACGGTAAAGAGATCGCTTCTTATCGGTTTCTTGACATCGGCTAGTACAGGGATTTTCGGTTCTGTTCTTTGAGCGATCGGCCGCTCTTTTTTCACAAGCGTTACGGGTGGCGCGGCCTCGCCCTCTTTTATTTTTTTATCTTTATCTATCCCTTCAATTATTCCGCTTGTCGTCTTGGGTAAATTGACGCTTGCCTTGGCCTGTTCAGGGTTCAGCCCCTTGCCTCTTTCCACCCCTAATGAGAAGACTAGGACCATGAGCATAATGACGCCTATGGATATAAATACGACCTGCTCATAAGAGACGTTAAAGAGTATGTAGTTCTTGGGTAGTATGCTCCCTGAATCTTTCTTTTTAACCCTCTTTTTGGGTGCTTCAAATTCGTTAAATAGTTCTTTTTGCATAAGTTCCGTCTTCATCGGATCAAGATGAGATATTTATCCTGAAGCGATCAGTCATGATCCTTAGCAGGGGTTTTTGATAGTTGCCCATTATGCCTACGCATATGCTTGTCCATGAGTCCGTCTCTTTCTTAAAAAGAGAGTCTCGTATTTCGTCCGGTATCATATCTGTCATGTCTTCTTTTATCGAAAAACAGAGAAAGCAATTTATGTTCTGTTCAATATCGGTAAGGGCGTTGCCCCGTATCTTCATCTTGTCGCTTTCAAGGATCAGGTTGTGTGTCAGGGTATCTCGCCATCCGATATATAGATCGGCCTCTGCCGTCCTGAATGTCGTGTTTCCCAAAGGCTCAATGTTGAGCATATCCGAGATAGATTGCATTATTGTGCCGCCTTTGTAAAATTTTACGCCGCTGAGGCTGCATTTCACATGAAGCCTTCCGGTGAATATGCTTATGGGGTCATATTGCACCATAACGCTATCGGCGCTTATCGCGAACCCTCCCTTGCCTAAAGCCTGAAAGCCCTCTGCCTTTATAGAGCGCCACAAATATATAGTTACAGAACGACACGCTATCTTGGCATCGAGCCTCTCTTCCAAGGCTTTTAATATAAATATATTTAAAGGCCTAAAAGAGATCGGCGCGTAGAACGTCGCCGTGATCAAAGCAGCTGTTATCGCTGTAAATAATACTGTTTTCTTTTTCATGGATAGATCAGATAAGGATAAAAGCCGCTTATGTCCTAAAGACGATTATCCTTTTAAGAGCCCTTCTATACTCTTCATATTCTTTTTGTTTCGCGTGTAGCTGTAGCCTGTTGTTGAAGATACATTGTGGGCGATCAGAAGCTTGTGATCAGAGAGCTTCTTTAAAATAAGGGTTACTTTTTTCTTGTCGATATTTGTCCATGTGGCCACGCCGCGCGCGGTATCTATTGAGTTGGGATTCTCATGGAAGAATCTCAGTATCTTTCGATAATCCGGATTTTTTAATAGCTTACTAAGCTCCATGTTCTTCTTTCTTGAGCATAGACCTGATATGTCTTCTGTTTATGACCTTTACGAACGCCTCTACAACCTTTGGGTCGAACTGAGAACCGCTGTTCTTCTTTATCTCTTCAGACGCGCTATCGACTGTCTTTCGCGCGCGGTAAGTACCCTTGGCGATCATCGCCTCAAAAGCGCTCACGACCGATATTATCCTGGCCCCTAAGGGTATCTTTCTACCTTTGAGCTTATCCGGATATCCTTTGCCATCAAATCTCTCCCGCTGGTGCAATATCATAGGGGCGCATATTCTTAAGGCTTTGAGCGGCTTGATGATCTTGGCTCCTCTTAATGGGTGCTCTCTTATGAGCTTATATTCTTTACCTGTCAACTTCTCTGATTTGCTCAAGACAGATGCCGGGAGAATGGCTTTGCCTACATCGTGTAAGAGATAAGCGTATTCTAAGCTTTTAAGCTCATCTTGGGACATTCGTATACGTTTTCCGGTTTCCAATACTATCTTGATAAATGGCGCGCGCGGCGTGAGCCTGCCGGGCGCCTGAATATCCAGAAGCGCCGCGAGGGACTTTATCGTACCTTCCGTCATCCTCTCCTGATCTTTATAAAGGAGGGCGTTATTTATCGCTATGACCGCCTGTTCTGACAGTGTTGACATTATCTCCTGGTCAAAGTGATTAAAAGGCGAGTCGTCGACTTTATCATACAGAGTTATTACGCCTATCACATCTTTGTCTACCAAAGGGATGGCCATATAGTTTTTTCCCAAGATGACCTTGCCGTTCTTGAAGGCTTTACCCGGAGCGTACATGCCGACTTTTACTTTTTTGAGTTTTACGCTCTTTTTTCTTAGATCGACCGTTACCTTCGGAAGGAGCGTTCTCTGGGACTTGTCGACGAGTTTTATCGAGCACCTGTGCGCCCTGACTATCTGAAGAGAGAGCCTCGCCATCCGCGGGAGGAGTTCATCGAGATCCAAAGTCGATGTGAGAAGTCTGTGTATAGTATGGACTGTAGAGAGGGCTATGGCCCTGGGCCTTATCGTCTCGTAAAGCTTGGAGAGCTGGAGCTCTTTCTGCATCTCCCTTACCAGCGCGTCTATGAATTTCGTGAACATGTCAATAAATACGCGCGGTATTTCCTGCCCGGCATGGCACATGGCAATATATCCGTAGATCTTCCTGCCTTGTACGACAGGATAGCAGAAACCGTATAGTCCCGCCGGGCACTTGAAGTATTCTAATTTCTTTGTCTTCTTTGCCCTGTGAAAGGCCTCGGATAGGTCGATAAGGCAGGAGGCTTCATCTTTGTAGGAGCCGGATACGATCTCGCAGCGTTGCTCTATATCATCGAGCGTTATAGGCAGGTTTTTATCCACCCTGTGCAGCATCCACCAGATGGGTTTTCCGAACTGCTTGCTTATAATAGACTCGTATTCCCTGAGGCTGACATTTGTGCTCAGTTTCTTGAATAGCTCGTTCTCGTATATCTTCTCTTCGTGCTTATCTAACATAATTTTATTATATATTATATATGGGTTTTAGTCAACCTCGCGCGGATCTTAGACCCGCTCGTATGGTTCGAAGAATTTCTTGTACTCATCAAGGGCGTACCTGTCTGTCATGCCCGCTATGTAATCGCAGATAGCCCTGTATTTGCCATCTTTTCTTAGGCATGCCCTGGCCGATGGCGGAAGCTGTTGCGGGCAGTCGACATAGGTCTTGAAGAGGTCGTCCATGAATCTGCGCGCCTTATCATGCATTCTCACGACTTTATAGTGTGAGTAGAGGTTCTTCATCAAAAATTCCTTCATGGGCTTTCTCATATGTTTCAGTGTCTTTGAGAAGGTGACAACCTTTTCCGGGAGTTTCTTTACCTGTGCGAAGTCTTTTATCTTGAACTTTTTTATCCTTTTTTCGGTCTCTGCCAGAAGGTCCAGTACCTCTATGTTTATGAGGCTCCTTATGGTCTGGAATATCAATATATCTTCCTCTGTCCTTGGGTTGGCCGTTTTGACCTTGTCATAGACCTCTTTCCATAGCCCGACCCTCTTTAATTGGGCCAGTTTTATAAGGTGGTGGGCTATGCCGTCTTCGAGGTCGTGATTATCGTAAGCTATCTCATCCGAGATATCGACAACTTGCACTTCAAGCAGCGACGATCCTTTTGTTTCTATGGGTGAAGGTATCCGTATATGATCGAATGTGCTCGTGTGCTTTATGATCCCTTCTCTCACCTCTTGGGTAAGGTTGAGGCCGCTAAATTGCGAGTATCTCTTTTCGAGGATATCGACTACCCTCAACCCGTGCGAATTGTGCTCAAACCCGCCGTGATCTTTCATTATATCATGCAGGGCATCCTCTCCCGAATGGCCGAAAGGCGTATGCCCCAGGTCATGGGCGAGGGCTATGGCCTCTACAAGGTCTTCATTTAACCGCAGAGACCTTGCTATGGTCCTGGCGATCTGTGCTACTTCCAGCGTATGCGTCAGTCTAGTCCTGTAATGGTCCCCCTCATGATTTACAAAGACCTGCGTCTTGTACTCCAGCCTCCTGAAGGCTTTTGAATATATGATCCTGTCCCTATCTCTCTGGTATCTTGACCTGCAGAAATGCTCCTCTTCTTTATGGACCCTGCCCTGTGAGTATTTAGATTTCATGGCATAGGGCGCCAGTAATTTTTCTTCCTGAAGCTCCAATTCTTTTCTCGTTAGCATCGATTTACCTATTGACCATTTGATACAGAATATAATTTCCTGACAAAAACACGATTATCGATATAATACTGCCAATCCCCAGACGCATAAAAGACCACTTTGGCCTATACATGATGCAGTAGAAAACTATGGCAGTCAGCATTATTGCCAGAACCGCGGAGTATATGTGTGAAACAGAGACAGAATCCAATAGGTAGCCTTTTTGGTATATTGAATCCATTATAGGGATGATGAAGACGTTGAAGAGGTTGCTTCCAAGTATATTGGCGATGGCCATGTTGGGTGACCCTATTGAGACGGCGGCTAGCGATACCACTATTTCCGGCAGCGAGGTGGTAAACGCTATAACGATCGTGCCAAAGTACATCTGGTCCCATCCTTTCATGTCGACTATCTCTTTTCCTATAGAGGCCAACCAGAACCCAGACGCTATGATGACAGCTGCGCAGGCGCTCAAGGTAATATACTTCTTTAAAACGAGCTCTTCCTCTCTCTTATCTTTCTGTCCGGGAACTGTCTCTTCTGTGTTTTTTATGCTGATATATAAACTTACAATATAGA
>JAZFTF010000068.1:0-5182 GCA_036446495.1 Candidatus Omnitrophota bacterium
AAAGGGTAAGGCTAAGCCCTCTAAAGATAAGGTTGAAAAGAAGGCTGCAAAAGAGAAGCCACAGAAGAAGGCCCAAAAAGCGAAACCACCAAAAGATAAGCCCGCTGAAGAGAAGGTCAGTAAAGAGAAGCCGTTAGAAGAAGAGAAAGAAACGGTTGTTGAAAAAGAAGAACCCACTCTTCCTGAAAAGAAGCTCAAGCCTCTCGAAGTGGATACACCGGTTACGGTCAAGGATTTTTCGGTCAAGCTATCTATGAAGCCGAGCGAGTTGATCTCAAAATTGATGTCAAGGGGGGTATTTGCCACTATTAATCAGAACCTCAAGGAAGAGATAGTCAAAGAGATAGCTGCCGAATACGGTTATGAGATAGTGAAGCCTCCGAGCATGCATGAGCAGCTTCTGGAAGAGCTCAAGATCAAGGAGAAAGGAGGCAAGAAGGTCGTAAGGCCTCCCGTCGTTACATTCATGGGGCACGTTGATCACGGCAAGACCTCGCTTCTCGACTACATAAGGAAGACCAATGTAGCCAAGAAGGAGAAGGGTGGGATCACTCAGCATATTGGAGCATACCAGGTGAAGCTTGAAACAGGCGCCGTTACTTTTCTGGATACGCCGGGTCATGAGGCCTTCACAGCGATGAGGGCGCGGGGCGCCAGCGCTACAGATGTCGTAGTCCTTGTAGTTGCCGCGGATGACGGTATCATGCCACAGACAAGAGAGGCGATAGACCACGCTATGGCGGCAAATGTCCCGTTGGTGGTTGCTATAAATAAATGCGATCTTCCATCCGCAAATCCAGAAAAGGTAAAGAAACAGTTAGCCCAGATCAACCTTATGAGTGAAGACTGGGGAGGAAAGACGATCACTGTTCCTGTATCGGCAAAGACGGGAGAAGGTGTGGAGGAACTTTTGGAGATGCTCCTTTTGGAGGCCGAGCTTCTGGAGCTTAAGGCTATTCCCGATCTTCACGCCAGGGGCGTTGTCATAGAAGGAAAGCTCTCTCCGGGGCGCGGCATAGTTTCTACGCTTTTGGTAAAGAATGGAACTCTGCGCGTCGGGGATATGATACTGAGCGGTCTTCACTATGGAAGGGTAAAGGCTATGACCAATGACAGTGGTGAGAAGATAGAAGAGGCCCCTCCTTCGATGCCTGTTGAGATATTGGGATTATCCGGTGTTCCACAGTCCGGCGATGAGTTCTTCGAAGTCAGAGACGAGAAGAAGGCCAGGACGCTGGCATTATTAAAGCAACAAGAAGAAAAAGAGAGGGTGTTGCGGTCGAGAAGCTCCAGGATCTCGCTGGAACAGCTCCATGAAAAGATAATGAAAGAACACCTGAAGGAGTTGAGGATCATATTAAAGGGCGATGTCGTTGGGTCTATCGAGGCATTGCAGAGGTCTCTCGAGAACTTGAGTACCGAAGATGTGAGCCTCAAAATAATTCATTGCGCCGTTGGAAATATAACTGAGTCCGACATCATGCTCGCCATAGCATCCAATGCCCTTGTGATGGGCTTCCATGTAAAGATGGAGCCTAAGGCGCAGGCCACCTCAGATGGAGAGAATGTTGATGTAAGGCTCTACGGTATCATATATGAAGCCATAGCCGATATAAGGGCGGCTATGGAAGGTTTGCTTGAGCCGATCATAAAAGATGTCTTCCTGGGCAAGGCTGAGGTGAGACAGGTGTTTAAGGTATCCAAGACAGGCACGATAGCCGGATGTTATGTGGTAAAGGGCAAGATCCCGCGTAACGCGAAGGTGAGGCTCCTCAGGAATAAGAAGGTGATCTTTGAAGGCAAGATAAGTTCACTTAAACATTTTAAGGACGACATAAAAGAGGCAAGAGAGAATTTTGAGTGCGGCATAGGGCTGCAGAATTTTAGCGGAATAAAGTCCGGCGATATAATCGACGCATATACGGAAGAGAAGACCACACGCAGATTGTAGATTACTTATGCGGTTTGCGGTGTTCGGTTAGCGGTTTGTGTATAATACAAAACGTGTATATCGATAACTGTAAACCGCTAACCGAGACAAATGGTTAACATATGAAAAAACGCATACTCAGCGGCATGAGGCCGACAGGGCCTCTCCATATCGGGCATCTTTTTGGGGCGCTCGAGAATTGGATAAAACTACAAGAATCTTACGAATGCCTGTTTATGGTAGCCGACTGGCACGCGCTCATGAGCGAGTACGAGAATCCCACCGCCATACACGATAATATCATAGAGATGGTGATAGACTGGGTGAGCTGCGGACTCGACATTGATAAATGCACCATCTTCATTCAATCGCGGGTTCCTGAGCATCTTGAGCTGGCCATGATATTGTCGAATATCACGCCGCTATCGTGGCTTGAGAGAAATCCCACGTATAAAGAGCAGTTGAGAGAGATGACGACGCGAAATCTCACGACTTATGGTTTCCTGGGATACCCTATACTCCAGGCGGCGGATATACTTCTCTATAAAGCAGGGACAGTCCCGGTGGGCGAGGACCAGTTGGCGCATCTTGAATTGACCAGAGAGATAGTGAGGAAGTTTAACGGCCTCTACAAAGGAAAGGTACTCATAGAGCCGCACCCGCTCCTTGCGAAGACGCCCAGGATACTCGGATTAGACAACAGGAAGATGTCGAAGAGTTATGGCAATTACATAGCGCTTAAAGACGACCCTGATACTATAAAGAAGAAGGTAGGGTCTATGGTTACCGACCCTAAGAGGGTAAAGAAGTCGGACAAGGGGCACCCTGAGGTCTGCACTCTCCACGATTATTTTGGCATCTTCAAGCCCTCTATAAAGAAAGAGGTAGAGGGTTGGTGCAAGAAAGCGGAGAAGGGCTGCACCGAGTGCAAGGCGGTATTGGCGTCCGTCATCTCTGATTATTTTGGACCCATGCGTAAAAAGAGAGAGACACTTGCCAAGGATAAGGGCGAGATCTCGCGCATACTTGATAGGGGAAATGAAAAAGCGCGCTTGATCGCAAAAGATACGATCACTCAGGTAAAGAAAACGGTGGGGATACTTTAGATGGCTTATAAGGTCAAGCTAGAACTGTTCGAAGGCCCGTTGGATCTCCTGCTCCATCTTATAAAAAAGAGTGAGATAGATATATACGATATACCTATCGCCAGCATCACAGAACAGTACGTGGAGTATATGGATTTTATGCAGCTCCTTGACCTAAATATAGCGGGGGAGTTCCTTGTGATGGCGGCTACGCTGATACACATAAAGTCTAAGATGCTGCTCCCGCAGCCGCAGGTAGAGGAGGAAACGGCCGAAGAGGAAGACCCGAGGGAAGAGCTTGTGAAGAAGCTTCTTGAATACAAGAGGTTCAAAGAGGCGGCCATCGAGCTTTCGAATAAGGCGACGATGCAGAAAGACTATTTTGGCAGGCGCGTGAGCTTTTCACCGTCCGCATTTAAGGGCGAGGCAAAGGAAGAAGAGTATTTTGAAGCGAGCCTCTTCGACCTTATAACGGCTTTCACGAAGGTGATGAAGGAAGTGCCCAAGCAGCTCTTCTATCAGGTGATAAAAGACGAGTTTACGGTGGAAGAGAAGATGCACGACATCTTCCATTTATTGGTCAAAAGAACGAGGGTACATTTTACAGAGCTTTTCAGGAACGCCAAGAACAAGATCGAGGTCATAACGACATTCTTAGCGCTTCTGGAGCTTATACGCCTCAAAGAGATACTGGTAATGCAGCCGAAGGTATTTGGCGATATAGTAGTACAGAAGAATACGGAGCTTATACACCCGACAAAGGAGATAAACGGTTAGCGGTTATCGGTTAGCGGTTAGCGTACGAAAACCGCACACCGCGCACCGTCAACCAAAACAAACTGTTTAGAGGCCACAATATGACACGTGATGAAGCAAAAAGGATTGTGGAGGTTCTTCTCTTTGTAAGCGAGAATCCTCTGGGGATCGATAATATCGTCAAGGTACTGGATGGTTTCGATAAAGATTCGACAAGGTCGATAATAGAAGAGCTTAATGACGATTACGCCAAGACCGGCCGTGCATTCAGCGCAGTCGAGGTGGGGGGAGGTTTCCAGATATTGACGGACCCCTTCTACGCGCCCTGGGTCAGAAAGCTCTTTTCAAAAGATAAAAAGCATAGGTTGAGTGCTCCGTCACTCGAGACGCTCGCGATCATAGCTTATAAACAGCCGGCTACGAGAGCCGATATGGAGTCTATACGCGGCGTTAACATAGAGGGCGTACTTGAGACCCTTCTCGAGAGGGACCTTGTAAGGGTCGTGGGAAGAAGAGAGATAGCCGGAAGGCCTTTTGTGTATGGCACTACGAAGAACTTTCTTATGCAGTTTGGCATGAATTCATTAGAGGATCTTCCCAAGCTCAAGGATTTTGATGAGAAGGATATACAGCTAGGCAGAGACGAGCTAATTAGAAAGTCAAATGAGGTTCAGGGTGAAGAAGTAACTGAACATAATCCTGCTGACCGAATTTGACCCTACGAAGCCCAAAACATCTTTGAAATTCTTTTATGGGCGAAGTAGGGGAAGGCGAAGAGCCTATCACAGAATCGCAAAATAATGAAAGTCAGGAAAGCGTTGAAGGGGTTGCGCAGAAGGAAGCAGAAGCCCCAGTCTTAGAGGAGAAAGTGGATCAATAGCCAAGGTCCTTCGGGCGTTCCATTCAGTCGCGCCCTAAGGATCAATTCGGCCTTATGACTTACGTCGTGTTTTAACACTCCGTAAGTCATGGCCTCATTGGAGGCACGAAATGACCAAAGTCAAGAAGGCATTGAAGGGGTTACGCAGGAAGATAGATAGTGTAGATTCAGTGCTTGTAAAACTACTCAACAAACGCGCAGAGATATCTCAGAAGATAGGTGCTATAAAGACAGAGAAGGCGATAGATATCTACGCGCCCGATAGAGAGAGCCAGGTCTACCAGAGTGTTATAGAGAATAATGCAGGGCCATTGGCCGATGATACCATAAGGGCCATATACAGGGAGATCATGTCTGGCACGCTTGCCCTGGAAGGCCCCTTAAAGGTCGCTTACCTAGGGCCTCCGGCTACCTTCACGCACCAGGCGAGCCTACATAAATTTGGATCGAGCGTATCTTACATAGATTGCAATACGATAACGGATGTCTTCAGAGAGGTTGATAACGGCAGGGCCACATACGGAGTCGTCC
>JAZFTF010000069.1:0-7042 GCA_036446495.1 Candidatus Omnitrophota bacterium
ATACAAGCTCGACTTTGTCAATAGTGGAGAATGGAGACCCGACCCCTCTTCTTCGCTGCATCCGAATGATCTCTTCGGTTATCCATATAGATCTCATTGAATACATGGATCGCTTTTCTTATACCGTTACTTATGCTGCGCGATGAGACAGTGGCCCCGGTTACGGCATGGATATCTTTCTTGAGGCGCAGCTTGTCCCGCGCTGTCTTGCCTGCAAATTGCCTTAAGAACCTACGCATAGCTGACGGTTTGCCGAGTCTTTCTGAGTGGTCCAATAAGACCACTTCTTTGATCTTTCCGTCAGGGTCCAATGACAGCATATATTGTATGGGTCCGCGCCTACCGTAAACAGTATCCATTACTACATAACCTGCTACCCGGCCGTCCTTTTCGCCTATAAAAAAATGGTACTCTCCGTCAAAAGCGGGATGGAACTTCACTTTGGCGTTTTCCTCAACGGCATTCCATTGTTTTTGTGTAAGAATCTTTATCTCTTCTTTTATGGAACGGGCATCGGACAGCAGGTTGGCTATATCGGACTTATTAACTACGGGCGGTTGAGCGCATGCCCCGCCTGTCAAGACAGCGCAATAGAAGGCGCCCAACCACACCGCTACAATCATGCTTCGCATCAACTTCTTCACTTTTATTTAGAACCCCATTGCTACTGAGGCGACTAGGCCGTGATCGTCTCCGCGTTCCAAGCGTTCGTTTGACGAGCGATTTAACTGGTATTCAAACTTTGCCACCCAGCTCTCTACGGGCCTGTAATTAAAGCCTACTGTATATCGGATCTCCCTGTTAGCACCCGTGTTTACATCAAAATCGTCACCAATCCAAATTCCGCCGACCCTGCCTACAAGAGTAAAGGTGGGATCTTCAAAACTCTTGCCCAGAATGGAGTCATTCAGGAATTCAGGCCAAAAGTGATAGTTAGCCTGGGCATAAAAACCCGTAAAATAGTCCGGTACCTGAATATAATCCGGGTCGTCCGCGGCAAAATAGGCCCATTCGCCTACGAGCTCAAGCGGCCCCCATGTACTTAAAACGTCAACTCCTACTCCGTTTATGTAATCGTCTGACCTGCTAAACTGGCCCGAGTAACCGCTGACTCCTATTTCATGGCCCATGGCGGGACTCATGACAACCCTACCGACTACAGCCTTGTTGCTGTTATTATCGCTGCCAAGGCTGCCTCTGGCGCCGCGCAGGCCTGCATCTGAAAAACCGTCATCTAAACCGTTTACAGCATATACTTCATAACCTACCGTAAGATCCTCATAATCTCCGATAATTGGATTGAATTCTCCATACATTCCCGCTCCGGCCTCTGTCCAGGTCGTTGGGATAACATCCCTCGTAAGGAGCGGTCTATCCGTCAAGTCTTGCAGGTCTGAATCGTGATAGAGGTTATATCTCCCAAAAGGCATAAGGAGCGCTCCTGCCCGCAGATTTGCCCACTCTGTAATAAGATAATCGATCCATGCCTGTTCGACCTTGGCTTCGCCTCCGCCACTCGCGTTCGGGCCACCGTGCTCGATCTCATATTCGGAGAAGAACCTCAGCCTGTCGCCGAGCTCCGCGCCTATGTTGATGATCCAGCGATGCTGGTCAAAATTGCCTTTCACACCCCTTAAATATTCAAATTCGTGGTCCATGTAACCGCCAACACTCACATTGCCAAAACCTGATGGATTTTTGATAAGCAGACCGCCCTTCTTAAAGGGCCCTTCATACCTGCCTACATACTCGACATCCAGCAAATTTGCTCCGGAACTTTTCTTTATCTTTTCCTCTAGATTAGCCACTTTCACCCTGTTAGTTTCGCTTAACGCGTCGATCTGCGCCTGGAGGCTTTCTATCTTCGCCCCGTAATCCCGGCGAAGATTCTGCATCTCCTTCTTTAAGTCGCCAAACTCGTCGGCGTATAAAACACCCGATGTGGCGATAACCATACTCGCTATTAACGTAATTAAGACAAATTTCCTCATTCTTTCTTCCTCCGAATAAATACGATGTATAAACCATAATTTTAGATCTTCTATCTTTACCTTAAGTTACGTTTCCACTCTCCGGCCTGATGCCGGCTCGCGAACCGCCCCTTCTTTACTAATTTTCTTTCTTGATGGCATTAATTAAATCCTCTCTCACCTCCTTTATCTTCCTTGATTTAAAAAATCGTTTAGTCGCGTCAAGTTTCAGGGCGGCATCCCGTATGGCCTCCTCGAGCATCTTCTCTCTTTCCGTAATACGGCAAGGGCCGGTCTCTTTATGAAATCTATCCAAATATTGCTCAATCATCCGCTCGATCTCCACATCTTCTCCTATAATAGGCTATACAGATAGCCGGCTAACAAACATAGACCACTCACTGATACCAGGAACACAGATAACGCCCTAAAACCAAATTCTTTCTTCAAAACTAAGATCGTCCCGTAGCTTACTATCGGGCCAAGTATAAGTAGCGACATGCCTGAACCCGCGTTTAAACCCTGCTTCATAAACGCGTGGACAAGAGGAACGCTCATCGTCGCGCACATATATACAATGAGGCCGAATACCAGGGAAAAGAGGTATCCGTATCCGCGAGTAAGATAGCTTTTAATCCATGCACCTATTGGCGCTATCGTGCTTACCAGCGCGGCTAGGCCTATCCCGGCCAAGATCTCGAGGCCTATCTCTTTGGGCATATCGAAAAAGGCGTATTTTAGGACGGATCTTACTCTTTTCTGAGGCGTCTTTTCTTTACAGCAGGAGTGGCAATCGCCCCCTTTTTCTCCCTGCGCCTTTATGGCGCCGCTTGGCTTCTTTCCGGGTTTTATCCTTATGAAATTGCCTATGATCCCGACAGCCATGCCGATCAGAATAACAGCAAAGAAGATATAGGCGGTAAACTTCAATCCCATAAATCTCCACGAGACAATAAGCGCGTTAACAGATGTGGCGGGGGTCGCTGCCAGAAAAGCGAATATTGGGCCAAGAGAAGCGCCCTTCTTATGGAAGCTCACGGCTATAGGCAGCGAGCCCCAACAGCAGACAGGCACTATCGTACCTATGATGGTCGCGAAAAATATAGGCATTAGTCCTTTTTTGCTCATATATTTCTCTACCCAGTCATCAGGGATAAACTCGTGGATCACCCCGCTTATCAAAAGCCCGATAGCCAGGGCGGGGAGCATCTCTATAGAGTAAGTTTTGAATACGCTAAAAAAATCTGCTATGATCATGATATTTCCGATCTTCTATTATTTAGTAAGCCTCACATGGATCTTCTCCGCCAGGCCCTTATCAATTGCGAACTGGCTCTCGCCCATCTGAAAGAGATATGACGGTGTCTTTCTCAAAAGTTGTACAGTGAGCCCCGGTAAAATACCCATAGCGGTAAGCTTGTTCATTACATGGTCTTTATCTGTCTTTATGTAGGCGACTTTCGCTCTCTCTTTTACTTCGCACTCAGTAAGCGGCAGGACGAGCCTTCTGGGCCGGCGTCTATCCTCCCTGCAACATGCTCCTTCGGCAATAGGCCTGCCGTGGGGACACGTTTTGGGATGGCCAAGGAGCGTGCATATATTCTCCTCTACATCTTTCTGGAGCGCGTGCTCAAACTTACATCCGAGCTCGTGGATCTTCTCCTGCTTTATATCGAGCACATCCGAAAGGAGGCACTCCGCCAGCCTGTGCCGCCGCACGCAGCTGTGGGCCTCATCCCAGCCTTTTTCTGTCAGCTTAAGATAGCCCTCTTCTTCTTTGGCATAGCCCACTTTTACCAGCTCAGCGGCTATAGGGTCGCCAGAGACGACCTCCATCATCCAACCCTTCTTCCTCTCTTTATTATCTATCCAGTACTTCTCCAGGATCTCCTGGGCTCTATCTGAAATATTCATCATCTCTTCCCCTTTTTAAATAAGCGGTTGAATTTTTTGATCCACTCCGGCTCAGGGGGCGACTCATAACTGCATCTCGGACATTTGATCATGCTGCACCCGCCCAGCTTGAGGCACCCGGAACATGAGTGCTGTGCAAGTTTTTCATCAAATTCAAATGTACAGAACGCGCAAATCATAGCTGCACCCCTAAGGCATTTAGTATAATATTCACCAGGAAACCTACAAAGAACGCGAAAGGAAATATAAACAGCGCCATCCCTATGGCCATGCCCTTGCCGCGCTCTTTCCACATTACGGCAAATTGGGCAACGCACGGAACAAAGAGCGTAAGGACGACGGCTGATACAAGAAGGCCGTTCCCGTCCAAAATACCCTTTTTTGTAAGGTCGAACAAACCCGCCGCACCAAAGTCACGCCTAAAGAACCCGTACAGAAACGCGGGGCTCGCGCCTTCCGGCATACCGGCCCAGGTCACCGGGTAGCTAATAACACGTACGAGAAAATCAAATATGCCGGTGAGCTTTCCAAACCAGATAGCAACGCTCGCCATTATAAATATAGGTATGACTTCTTTAAAATACCAGATCATACGCGTATATGTCTTTGTAAAGACATTCATTAAACTCGGTAGTCTCAAAGGGGGCATCTCCATAAAAAATCCCGTATCCTCCCCCTTTACAAGGCGCTTAGCCAGAAACCCGGTTATTAAAAAAACAGCTATAATAGTCAAAGCCCAGATAAAAAGCATCTTTGGATTACCTGCCATGAGCCCTAGAAGCACTCCGAGCTGCGCGGAACAGGGTATGGCTAATGATAATAGAAAAGTAGCTATAATGCGTTCCCTCTTGGTCTCGAGCGTTCTTGTCACAATGGTAGCCATGGTGTCGCAACCAAACCCCAACGTAAGAGGGATGACCGCCCTACCGCTTAAACCGATCTTCTTGAACACCCTATCTACCAACATCGCCAGGCGCGGCAGGTATCCTGTATCTTCTATAACAGAGAACGCTATGAAGAATGTCGCGACTATAGGAAAGATAATAGCAATAGCGTACCTTACCCCAAGAGTAATTATTCCGTATTCCCCGGCAAAGAGGTCGAAGAACATATTATCGCCAAAAATACTGTGGAACACAATATCGACTTTCGGATTGATGATATTTTCGAATATATTCGTCTCTATAAAATTTACCATCGTACCGGCGCCGAATTCACCTACGAACTTATAAAGGCCGAACCATAAGACCAAAGCGAGGATAGGTAGACCGAATATAGGATGGACCATTAGCTGGCTCAATCTCTCCCTCCAGACGCCTCTCTTTCTCGTCTCATCCACCACCAGGTGCTCCGTGATAATATCGCGCGCCTTTTCCTGCCTTTCGTGTGATATCTTATATCTCACCTGGCTGGACACGGTATTATCGGATAAGGCCTTTATCTTATCAAAATCACCCTCTCCCTTTACCATATCCAGGACATCTTTGTCGTTTTGGATGATCAGGGAAGCAAGCGTCTTTTTAGATATGGAATAATCCTTTTTAATAAGCCCTGATATCTTCGCGACATTCTCTTCTATTTCGTCCGAATATTTAAGCTCGACCGTGTTGAAACGGTACCTATTTTCCATCACCTCTACTATCCGGGAGCTGAGGTTATCTATACCTAGACTCCTTATAGCAACTGTCTCCACGACAGGAATACCAAGATCGTGCTCGAGGTGCGCTATATGCAGCTGCATACCCCGCGCAAGGAGTTCGTCATAGAGATTGAGGACCAGAATAACGGGCAAGCCCGTCTCTATGAGCTGAAGGGTCAGGGGAAGCATCCTCTCGAGATTCTTCGCGTCAACTACATGGAGAATACAGTCCGGCCTCTCCTTAAATATGAGCTTTCGACCCACATTCTCTTCCTGCGTAATAGGCTTTAAGGAGTACATCCCCGGCGTATCTACGATCTTAAACTGGTGGTGTCTTCCTATCTTCATCTTGCCCGATGAGATATCGACTGTCGTGCCCGGATAATTGCTCACGGTCACATAACTACCCGTGAGGGCGTTAAAGATAGCGCTCTTCCCGACATTTGGGCTTCCCACAAGAAATACCTTCTTTAGATCCCGCGCTTCATTATTCGATGCCTCTGCTGGTGTATTCACGCCTTAAACCCTCCCTTCTTATTGTTATTGCGTTTTATTCTCAATTAAAAGCCAAAAAAATATCTTTTTTTGTGCTAGTTTTTCCGGCTCTCACACTCTTTGCAATAGCCCCCTATGACATGTGTGTGCCAGACCATTTTAAATCTCTGCCTTTTGCAAAGCTCTTGCTGCATCATGTCTATATCCCTCTCGTAAAACTCATATATCGCTCCGCATCCTATGCACTTAAAGTGATCATGATGCTGGTGCCCTAAAGTGTGTTCATAGCAAATGCGGCCGCCGTCTGTAAGGGACTCTCTTACAAGTCCCGATTTAATAAGATGCGGCAGGGTGCGGTATATAGAGCCTTTTGCGAGCCTTTGCTTTGGATAGCGGTTACGTATACGCAAAAATAATGTGTCTATGTCGAAGTGGCCGTCTTTGCGGTATATCTCATTTATGATCACGTCCCTCTCGGGAGTATATCGCATACCATGTTTTTTGCAGTAACTTCTAAAGACGCCTATTTGATCTTCCATATCATTGATCCTTTGTTATAGCAACTGATTCCTAATAACAATAGTACACCAACTCCTCATCCTTGTCAAGTTTTTTTTCAAGAAAATCAATTCTTAACGCCTTTGGTGCCATCTCATGAAGTGCCACCCTTTTGTTGGGAACGATTCTTGGGGTGCCAAGTCTTACCTCAAGAAGTAGCTCCTTCGGACCTGTCCCCTATTTTCCTTTATCGTCCAAATCGATCATTTGGGTCCCGCCTACATAATCAACTTCCCTTACATCTTCAATCGCTCTGATTTTCTTTAATATCGAACTTATTCTATCAATTTCTTTTTTTAATATCTCTAGTAACTCACGCTGGGTACCTTCTCCCTTAAAATCTTTCAGGAACATATTAATAGACATATATGCCCCTGTTAACGGCTGATTCATATGGTGGTTATAAGTAATTATCATCTCTTTGAGAGTTTTTAACTTTTCTGCTTCAACATGGCTTTCCATAAGC
>JAZFTF010000070.1:0-7327 GCA_036446495.1 Candidatus Omnitrophota bacterium
GAGCCCGGAAAAGGAGAAGAGAGTGGCAAGCGAAAGAGATAACAAGGATAAATATGCAACCTACCCTAAAATACAGGGTGGGTTTTTTTAATGAGCAGATATTTTATGGAGTAAAGCGACATAAAATATAGGGCGTAGCCCGCCTGCGAATTAATCCCGAGCGAAGCGAGGGACCTTGAAGGAGCCTCGCGACATAAGTTATGGGCGAAGTAGGATATAAAGGAGAAAGGGCATGGGCTTTAAAGAGAAGGCGAAGATCTTAAGCAAAGAAGAGATAGATAAAGCGGTCAAGCGTATCTCGCACGAGATACTAGAGAGAAACAAGCGCCTGGAAGAGCTGGTGATAGTGGGCATAAGGAATAGAGGGGAATATCTCGCGCACAGGCTCACCGACTCTATAGAGAAGATATCAGGTCAGAAACCGCTACTAGGTATATTAGACATTACCCTCTACCGGGATGACCTCACCCAAGTCGCTGAGCAACCGGTCTTAAAAGAGACCAATATAGATTTCGATATAACTGGCAAAAGGATTGTGCTGGTGGACGACGTCCTTTTCACCGGACGCACGATACGCTGCGCCATGGATCAGCTCGTCGATTTCGGGAGACCTTCTGTTATACAACTCGCCGTTCTGATAGATAGAGGGCATAGGGAGCTTCCCATAAGGGCTGATTATGTCGGAAAGAACGTCCCTACATCTTTAAACGAGATAGTCGAAGTAAGGCTGAAGGAGGTAGATAATATCGATGAAGTTATACTCGCTGAAAGACCAGGAGGCGGAGAGCGGAACCTCCCCGAAAGGGGATAAGGTGGCGACAGCAAAACCGGTTACATGGACGAAGAAAGATCTTCTAGGCCTCGAGTACTTGACTAAAGAAGAGATATATCTTATATTGGATAATTCAAAACCCTTTAAAGAGGTCCTCGGGAGGCCTCTTCGAAAGGTACCTACACTGCGTGGCAAGACTGTAGTGAACCTCTTCTATGAACCATCTACGAGAACGCGCACCTCTTTTGAGCTTGCCGCCAAGAGGCTCTCCGCGGATGTCATAAACATACTAAAAGAATCCTCAAGTATACAGAAAGGCGAGACTCTATTAGATACAGCCAGAAACCTTGAGGCGCTTAAGATCGACATAATAGTCGTGCGCCACAACTCATCCGGCGCGGCTACGATGCTATCAAGGGCGGTAAATATGAGCATAGTCAATGCCGGAGACGGATGGCATGAACATCCAACGCAAGCGCTTTTGGACATCTTTACCTTGAGAGAAAAACTTGGCCGCGTAGAAGGGTTGAACGTGAGCATAATAGGCGACATCGCTCACTCAAGGGTAGCGCGCTCGAACATATGGGGGCTCACTAAGCTTGGGGCCAATGTAACGGTCTGCGCCCCGGAAAAGCTCATACCAGCCGGGATAGAAAAACTCGGCGTGAAGGTGACGCATAGCGTAGATGAAGCCTTGCGTGAGGCGGACGCGATAAACGTCCTGCGTATGCAGTTCGAGAGAGACGAGGCCGGCGCTTTCCCCGGCAGAAGCGAATACTTCAAGAGATTCGGCATAACGGAAGAGCGGCTTGAGAAGGCGAAGAGAGATATAGTCGTCATGCATCCTGGCCCGATAAATAGGGGAGTCGAGATGTCGGCCGAGGTTGCTGACGGCGCGAACTCAGTGATACTCGAACAGGTTACAAACGGCATAGCCGTGCGGATGGCCGTCCTCTACCTTGTTGCGCACGCAAAGAGAGAAATAAAATGATAATAAAGAATGGATACATAGTAGATCCCGCGAACGACCGGGAGGGCATCTTTGATATCCAGATAAAAGGTCACAAGATAGAGAAGGTGGCCAAAGATATAAACACAAAAGATAGAGATACCGTGGATGCGAACGGCAAGATAGTCCTGCCGGGGCTTATAGATATGCACGTCCATCTGAGAGAGCCCGGCAGAGAAGATATGGAGACGGTCCGCTCAGGCACCCTCGCCGCTGTCGCAGGCGGCGTGACGAGTGTGTGCTCGATGCCAAACACCTATCCTGCCATGGATAACCAGAAGATGGTAAAGGAGATGAAGAACATTGTGAAGAATGATGCCTATGCGAATGTCTTTACTGTCGGCGCCATCACCATAAATAGGGGTGGGAGGGTCCTGGTAGACATGGAGAAGATGAAAGCCTCCGGCGTGGTGTCCCTATCAGATGATGGAAGCTCCATACAAGACAGCGTGGTCATGGCAAGGGCCTTAAAGAAGGCGAAAGAAAAAAGTCTTCTTATAATATCCCACTCCGAGAACATAGAGCTCTCTAAAGGCGGTGTGATAAATGAAGGCATAATAGCTACGAAGCTCGGCCTAAAAGGGATCCCCAAAAGATCAGAATATGAATTTATAGAGCGCGATATAAAACTTGCCAAGAAAGCAAAAACGAGGATACATATAGCACACGTGAGCACAAAAGAGTCGGTAGAAGTAATAAGAAAGGCCAAAAAAGATGGGGTCTCGGTGACCGCGGAAACGGCGCCGCATTATTTTAGCCTGACCGATAGCTGTTGCGAGACCTATGATACGCGCACAAAGATGAATCCCCCTCTGCGTTCAGAAGAAGATGTAGAGGCGGTAAAGAAGGGGCTTCTTGACGGCACTATAGACGCCATAGCGTCCGACCACGCCCCGCACGGTAAACACGAAAAAGAGACAACATTCGACAAGGCGGCGTTTGGCATAATAGGGCTCGAGACATCGCTGGCCCTTGCCATAATGGGCCTGGCCAAAGGGGAGAAGGTACCCTGGTTAGAGATAGCAAGGCTTATGTCAACGAACCCGGCCAAGATATTGGGCCTAAGGAAGGGAGCTCTTACAGAAGGTTATGACGCGGACGTTACGATAGTCGATCCGGAAAAAGAGTGGGAGTATACAAAAGAATCTGTTATATCTAAGAGCAAAAACTCCCCCTTTCTCGATTGGCGTTTTAAGGGTAAGCCGACAGATGTAATAATTGGAGGCAGGCTTGTCTTCCAAAATGAGAGGTTCACCTAAATTTATAATCACTATAGAGCTGGGCAGGCTGGGCAGGTGGTTGAGGCTCCTGGGATTCGACTGCATATTCTTTGAGCGCGACAAAAAGAAAGACCTCGTCATAGAAAGCTTGCGTGAAGATAGGGTGATCCTTACAAGAGACTCCAGACTCTCCAGATTCAGCGGCGTGCGGATGGTTCACATAGAGAGCGACTTTGTCGAAAGACAACTTGAACAGGTGATTAAGAACCTGCGCCTTAAGATAGATAAGAAGGGCATGTTCACAAGGTGCGTTGAGTGCAACGCGACGACCGAGTGCATAGCAAAGGAGAGAGTAAAAGAGAAGGTTCCCCCGTATGTTTATAAGACCCAAGAAGACTTTATGTGCTGCCCGGGCTGTGGCAAGATATACTGGAAAGGTACGCATTGGGATCTTGCAGAGAAGTTTTTAGCTAAAGTAAAATATGAATAATTATATCTGCGACTTCCACATACATTCCAAGTACTCCCGCGCCACAAGCAAGGACATGGATATCCCGAACCTCGCCAAATGGGCAAAGATAAAGGGCATATCGCTTATGGGAAGCGGCGACTTTACCCATCCTCAATGGCTGTCCGAGCTGAAAAGGGTCTTGGAGCCCAAAGGCGACGGCATCTTTAGATATGCCGGCATAGATTTTATGCTTACCGCCGAGGTTTCTAATATCTATTTTAAGGCGGGCAGGACGAGAAAGGTCCACAACATCATCTTCTCGCCTGATCTCAAAACAGCAGAGGAGATAAATTCATTCCTCAAGCGCCATGGGAACTTGGAAGCCGACGGAAGGCCTATTGTAAGCACACCCTGTGACAAGATGGTAAAGGAACTTTTAAAGATAAACCCAGACTGCATGATAGCGCCCGCACATATATGGACACCCCACTTCTCGGTCTTCGGGTCAAATTCCGGGTTTGACAGGATAGAAGAGTGTTTTGAAGATCAGACTGAACATATCTATTCTTTGGAGACCGGCTTAAGCTCCGATCCGGCCATGAACTGGCGATGGAGTGAGCTCGACAGATTTACTTTGATATCCAACTCAGACGCTCATTCGCTTGCGAAGATAGGGCGCGAGGCGAATATATTCGATAGGCCTTTTACTTATAAAGAGCTCAAAGAGATCTTGAAGAGTAAGGACAGGTCTAGATTCTTATACACGGTGGAGTTCTTCCCCCAAGAGGGAAAATACCACTGGGACGGCCATCGCCCGTGTGAGCAACGGATACACCCAAGAGAGTCTAAAGGCCTAAACAACAGATGCCCTGCCTGCGGCAAGAAACTCACGATAGGCGTTATGAACAGAGTAGAGAGTCTTAGCGACAGAGATGAGGGGTATAAGTTGGAGAGTTCGCCATATTATAAGAATCTTATTCCCCTTGCGGAGATAATAGCAAGTGCCCTAGATATGGGTGTTGCGTCTCTCACTGTTCAAAGAGAGTATAATAAGCTTATCGCGGTATTCGGAGACGAGCTTAAACTATTGCTTAATGTGCCCAAGGATGATATATTGAACCAAGCCCCGCCGAAGATAGGAAATGGCATTATCAAGGTGCGAGAGGGCAAAGTAGAAGTCCTTCCCGGATACGACGGTGTCTACGGAGAGATAAAGATCTACAGCGGGGAAGACGAAGAAGCAAAAAAGCAGATGACATTCTTTTAATGAGACCATGATTTACGCGACAGAATGGAGCGTAAATCTTACGGTCGAACGCACCCAGCCATTGTATCTAGCAGCTGGGTCTGTCCCGAGTGAAGCGAGGGATCTTTAAATGAAGATACAAAGAAGAGCAAAGATATTATCCAATAAAGAGATAGCCCCCGAGCGGTTCCTCATGCGCTGCGAAGAGCCGGCTATCTCAAGTATCGCCGAGCCTGGTCAATTCTTGATGGTCAGGTGCTCTGACGGCCCTGCCCCTTTTCTGAGAAGGCCATTTGCCTTCCATAGCATAAGAGATAATGGTTTTTATATTCTATACCAAGTGATCGGTCCCGGGACAGAGGTCCTTTCTCTGAGGGAAAAAGGCGAAGGGCTTGATATTATAGGGCCTCTCGGAAATAGTTTCTCTCCTGCTTCAGAGAATGGTGCTGTCATGGTTGCAGGTGGTGTTGCTGTAGCCCCGCTGGTCGCTCTGGCTGAGAGATTGCCAAAAAAAGCGAGAACCAACTCTATAGCGATAATAGGTGCCGGCACAAAGAGCCACATCTTGTGCCGAGAAGAATTCAGGAGATTGGGCATTAAGGTCGAGGTGGCCACTGAGGACGGAAGCGCTGGACGCAAAGGGTTGGCCACAGAGCTACTCAAAAAAGTAATAGCGCAAACCGAAAACCGAAAACCGAAAACCGCAATTTACGCCTGCGGCCCAAAAGCGATGTTAAAAGAAGTGGCAAAGATCGCAAAGCAAAAAAGAAGAAGATGCGAAGTCTCGCTTGAGGAGAAGATGGGGTGTGGAACAGGTATCTGCCTTGGGTGTGCGGTAAAGACTACCTCCGGCATAAAGCTTGTCTGCAAAGACGGCCCCGTCTTTAACGCGGGAGATATTATATGGTAGGTCCTAAAAAAAAGCGAGAGATAGATCTTGGGGTAGTAATCGGCAAGATAAGGATGAAAAATCCTATCACTGTTGCCTCGGGCACTTTCGGCTGCGGGGAAGAGCTCGAAGAATTAACAGAGCTCGGGAAGCTTGGCGCCATAGTCACCAAGACTGTTACCAAGCGCGCGAGAGAAGGGAATAGACCCCCCAGGATAGCCGAGACGGCATCGGGCATGTTAAACTCTATAGGGCTCGAAAATGGGGGCATTGATCGATTTATAGCCGACAAGATGCCCTATCTTAGAAATATAGGTATCCCGGTCATTGTGAGCATCGGAGGCGAAAGAGGGAATGAATTCATAGAGCTGGCAGAGCGGCTGGATGAAACAGACGGGGTCTCTGGCATAGAGGTGAATATCTCCTGTCCGAATTTGGAGGGCAAGGGCCAAGGGCTTTTTTCACAAGACGCAAAGCTTACATATGGGCTTGTAAAAAAGATAAAAAAAGCGACAAGCTTGACGGTTATTACGAAACTCACCCCAAATGTCACGGATATCACAAAGATAGCTAAAGCCGCTTGCGATGCAGGTTCAGATGCACTGTCTCTTGTTAATACCTATACGGGGATGGCTGTCAATATCCATACAAGAAGGCCGCGCCTTGGCAATATCACAGGGGGCTTGAGCGGCCCCGCGATAAAACCATTGGCCTTAAAGGCGGTCTGGGATGTCTACAACAGCGTAGATATCCCGATCATTGGTATGGGTGGGGTAGCCACCACCGAAGACGCTATAGAGTTTATTATATGCGGAGCGACCGCGGTCGCTTTAGGCAGCACAAATTTTGTCTACCCCAACAAATACGTTGAAATCATAGACGGATTGGCGTATCATATAAAGTCTAATAAGATGGTAAATATGAATGCCCTTACAGGGTCACTCAAGGTGCGCAAAAGATGAAACTGAGAGAGAAGATAATAGTGGCGCTAGATGTAGATAACGCCGAGACATGCAAAGAGCTTGTTTCAAAACTATACCCTAAGATAAAGATGTTCAAGATCGGCAGCCAGCTCTTTACGACGGCTGGCCGGGAAGCGGTAAGCGACGTAAAGAGAAGGGGGGCGGGCTGTTTTCTCGATCTTAAATTTCACGATATACCCGCGACCGTAAGTAGCGCCGCCAAGGCTGCTACAAAGCTGGGGATTGACATTTTCGACATCCATACATCCGGTGGAACGGAGATGATGAAGGCGGCTGTCAAAACATCCCGGGAGACCGCGGAGAAGCTCAATATAAAGAAGCCGTTGATCCTAGGCATCACAGTCCTTACGAGCATGAATAAAGGAGACCTTGAGGCGATGGGAATAAAGGGGAGTACAGAAGATCGCGTGCTCTTCCTTGCCGAACTCGCGAAGAAGGCCGGACTCGATGGCGTGGTGGCATCTCCTCAGGAGATAGTTTCTATAAAGAAGAACCTCGGGGATGATCTCTTGGTAGTTACTCCGGGGATAAGGCCGACATGGGCAGAAAAAGCCGACCAGAAGAGGGTTACAACACCGAAAGAGGCATTTGAAAGAGGCGCGGACTATATAGCCATCGGCCGGCCTATTACAAAGGCGGACGACCCTAGGGATGCGGTAGAGAGGATCATACAGGAGATCGAATGAAAGAAGCGGAAGTATTAAAGATCTTCCAAGAATCAGGCGCTCTCCAGAGTGGCCACTTCAAACTCTCAAGT
>JAZFTF010000071.1:0-5255 GCA_036446495.1 Candidatus Omnitrophota bacterium
GTCTTGCGGCTTGGCGATTCCGATATCAGCGATTATTATATCTCTAGGGTCAAACAACACCCTTGCGGCTGTATAACCCGCTGCGGCGCTGCCCTTAAGTATACCGTAAAAACCCAATCCCTCAAGTGCGCTAACTTCCACAAACCCGGCATCCCCGGCTTCGCTGCCCGCGGAGACATCTATGACCGCTTCGCTTCTGACAAGCGTATCCCCTTCTGTAGCATTAAGGTAAATATTGCCGCCTTCACCCTCTAATGCGGGCTTGGAGACAGCTGCCGATGTCAAGCTCCCATTATCCAATATAAGCTTATCCTTCGCCACTATGCTGATATCGCCGGCGGTGCCGCCTTCTTGAGCATCCGCTGATACGATACCCTGATGCAGGATGTTATCGGCTTCTATATCTATAACTCCTCCATCCGGAGCCTCGGTACTGCCGTCTGCCGCTATATGGCCCTCATTTATAATGTTTCCGCCTTTAGCAAGCAATGTTATCTCACCGCCAGCCTCGCCCAGGCTTGTGGCTTCTATTATGCCCGTATTATTTATAGCCTTATCGAATATACCGTTTAGGACCTCCGATGTCAGTATGATCTTGCCGCCGTCAGCAGCGATCGTCCCAATATTTTCTATAGAGTTCTCCATGACCTCGCCGTCGGGGCCTATAACCCCAGCCGTCAAGGCCCCATTTATAACGACGCTTATATCTCCGTTTGGATCGAGATCCAACGTGATCTTCTCCCCTGTGGCCAGGATGACCTTGCCTAGACTTGCCTCTATCGTCCCCATATTCCTTATAGCGTTTGAGAATAAGATGATATAACCGCCAGGGCTTGTTAAAAGTGCCCCTTGGTCCACATTTATATAAGCCCCTTGCCCTTCAAAAACATAGTTTTGAGCAAGGAAATCGGCACTGCTTATATTGAGCGTGGAAGCGATAAGTCCCGCGGTGTTTATCTGGGCGGTCGGGCCGAAGTTTATACCCGCAGGATTTACTATGAATATGATACCGTTCGCGGTCAGGACACCGGTTATCATCGTAGAGTGGCCGCTTATCACCCTGTTTAAGGCGGTGCTCGTAGCAAATGGCTGGATAAAGCGGACTGTCTCATTTTGGGCTATATTGAAACTATGGTAATTCGCGATAAATTGGTCGGTCTGGACAGTAATGGTTAATGTATTACCATCTATGACAAAATCTGCATTTCCATGCTCTATATCTGAGAGTTGTGGGAGTGCGTATACATCCTGCGGAAAGACGATCAATCTCAAGACCAGGATCGCAGTAACAAGGAATTTATTCTTCATCTTCATCACTCCCGTCTATATCTTACCCTTACCGTTATATTATATCAAAATTGAAGCACACGTAAAGGAAAAAGATACAAGATTTGTATCATTTTAAATACCCCAAGGAAACGGACGTGTACTTACTTTTTATACCTTTATTGCTGTACATATTAAGTATACCACACAATATATATTAATCAAGGGTAAATGCTAAAAAAGTCAGTTTTTAGCACCTTATCATCTGCCAGGGGTAGCTCCAAGCTCAATTCAACAATAACGTAACCGAACAATAACGTAACCGTTTTGCTCGTTCATAACATATTACAATATAACTAGTTACAATACCAACCATGTAAGATAGATCTACGAACAAATAACTATTAAGTCCTAGATATTAAGGTAAGATTACACGGTCGCTCTTGTAACTTTATATGTTGCAATGGATTATGAGCAAGTGAAACGGTCGCACTAACGGTCGCACTAATTAAAACTTTTTATTAATTCCGAAATATGTGCGGAAGGTCCTATCATCTGAGGGATTGCTGCCGAGCGGGCCCGCGAACTCTACCCTGGCCGATAGGTCTTCGGCGAGGTTGAATCTTACGCCAAAGCCATAACCGTGGATAAATTTCTGCTTTCTCTCTTGAGGCAGCTTCTTGTTGTTGTATACGCCGCCAAAATCGTAGAAGGCCACAAAACGAAAGGCGTCTGTATACACGGTCTCTGAAAGAGGTATGGTGGTACTGTGAACGCTTTTCGGTAGAAGGTAATACAATATTGGGAACGACCATTCAATGCTGGAAGCGTATCCAGAGTCGCCGTTGATCTCCGCGGGAGGATACCCCCTGACGCTCACTATGCCGCCAACCTGAAACTGCTCGCTCGCAAAGAGTGTCGAGTTTGAGAATTGGAACTGGTTCTTCCAGAGTATGTTTGATGAAAAAGGCATCGGTTGGAGCCTGTAAAGATACGCGATAAACTTGGTGAAGTCTCCCCTGGCGCCCGGCCTCGAGGCCGTGACATCCTCTTTGAGTGACCCTCCCAAAAAATTCGTCACGGCTACATCGGTCTCGAATGTCAGGATGGTCCTTCCCCAGGCATCCGTAAGGTCTAAGTCGAAACCACCCCTAAAGACTCTCGGTTCATCTTTAGAGTCCTCCGCCCCACCTAATATATTGATGATGCGCTTGTAGTCGAAACCGCCGTTTAGCCTAAGATCGATATTATAGTCGTCCAGAAGACGTTGGCTTATAAATACGCCCGCGAGTGTCGAGCGCCCTTTTACACCTATATCCTTATACTCTTTGACCAGCCGGACCTTGTTGAAGACATAATAGAAACCTATATCCGTCCAGTTCTGGATAAGCGGAAAAATATACCGGAAATTATAGAAGTGCTGGAGAGAATCTTGCGATTTCTGGTATTTGAAATAGAACTTGTCGTCGAACCCGAGGAGATTATTATGTTCCGCTATAGCGGAGAATCGCCACTTTTCGGTATAACGCGAACCGAAGTTATCAAATTCAGTCCCTATGTGTACAGGAAGCCGGTCCTCTACCTTTATGACGATATCAGTCGTACCGGGTTCCTTGCCGGGGACCAATATAGCCCTGGCGCGCCTGTCCGGATGCTCGTTTACGCGCCTTAAGGAGTCCTGGAGTGACTTGTAATCGAAAACAACCCCGGGCTTAAGCTCGATCTTCTTTCTTATAAGAGGTTCGCTGAAGTAGCGGTTACCTTCTATTGTAAGGCTTCCCAGCCTGCCTTCGATCACCATTATGACCAAGAGCCCGTCTCTTATCGTCTGAGGAGGAAGGTATGCCCTTGAAGTCACATACCCCTTTTTGCGGTATTCGTCGGTTATGAGGTCACAGATCTTCTGCATCTGGGCAATAGTGAGCTCTTTGCCTTCATATTCCGAGATTATATTATCGACGACTCTCTTCTGGATGAGCGTAATACCTCTGATCTCTATCTTTCTGACCAGGGTCTTCTTCTCGCCCTCTATGGGGAATTTCTCTTCTTTTACAAGCCCTTCCTCTTCTTCTTCCTCTCTCGGCCGCTCTATCCTATCTGTGATCCTCTTGTCCCTGTCGATATCACGTTCAAGCCTGTCAAGGCCCCCGGTCTTCGAAGCAGGATTTTGAGCAAAAACAGGATAGGTGAATAAGAAAAGAAGGATAAAGAGATGGAGAACTATCTTACAAGGTCTTCTCATATAAACGGGTGCTCACCTAATAGGTTACGCGGCCCTTAGTGAGACCGCACCCTCTCCCAGTAGATCTTCTATGTCTTTTATCATCTCGTCTGTCGGTTGGACGCGCAAGTCGTCGCTTGCCTGTATGTCCACCTTCCGGTCTCCCGGGGTAGTTATTATCACATAGACAGGTATGGGGCCGCGGTGGTTCGATAGGATGCCTTTTATGGTGCTGAGTGTCTTATTCTCAAGACCGGCGCTCATCACGTTTATCGCCACGGACTTCGTGTATCTCTTCCTGACCTCATCGAACGGGATCACATCATCCGCCATTATCTTTGGGTCCTGCTCTCTCATGCTTATCCTGCCCTTTACGAATATGATCGCATCCTCTTTTATGAGCCCCCCTATTTTTTGGAAAGTGCTCGGAAAAACAAGGACCTCTATCATGCCTTTAAGGTCTTCAAGCTTTACGATGGCCATCTTCTCCCCGGTCCTCTTGGTCACGGTAAACTTCACCTTATTGATAATACCCCCTATAAAAGCCTCGTCACCATCCCGGTAATTCGCCAATTCAGCCGTACCACATGTGGAGTAGGTCGTTATCAGTTTTTCGTATCTGGCAAGAGGGTGTTTGGTGACATAAAAACCGAGGAGTTGTTTTTCATAGGCGAGGAGCTGGTTCTCCGGCCACTCGGGTATGTTCGGGATATCCTGGAATGTCTCCTTAAAGCCTTTCTGGCCCTCGAACGTATCGAAGAACGAGAACTGCCCTTTCATCCTGTCTTTCTGTATGCCTCCGGCCACCACCATGGCCTGATCGAGTATGGCCATAAGCTGCGATCGATGGAGCTTAAAACTATCGAATGCGCCGCACTTTATCAGGCTCTCTATGACCTTACGATTGACGAGCCTCGAGTCTATCTGCTCGCAAAAGGCGTAGAGCGATTCAAAGAGGCCGCTCTTCTTTCTCGCCTCTATCACAGAGTCTATCGCGCCCTGGCCGACATTCTTGACCGCGGCTAGGCCGAACCTTATCCCTTCCGGCACTATGGTGAACTTGGCAAAACATTCGTTTACGGCCGGAGGAAGTATCTTTATTCCCATCCTGCTGGCCTCATCTACATAGACGACCAGCTTATCTGTATTGTCTTTTTCGCTTGTTAGAAGGGCAGTCATATATTCTATGGGAAAGTTTGCCTTAAGATACGCTGTACGGTACGAGATCATAGCGTAGGCGGCCGAATGTGATTTGTTAAAGCCATAGCCCGAGAAATATTCGATATAGTTAAATATCCTATCCGCTATCCTTTCATCCACATCATTCTTAACACAGCCATCGATAAAGTCTTTCTTAGCGGCCAGCATGACCTCGGGGCTCTTTTTGCTTATAGCCCTTCTTAAGCTATCGGCTCTCGCCAGGCTGAAGCCTGCCAGGTTTGAACAAATCCTCATGATTTGCTCTTGATATATTATGATACCGTAGGTGTCTTTTAGGATAGGCTCCAGTATTGGATGGTCATATTTTATCTCGACGCTCCCGTTCTTTCTGGCTATAAAGTCGTCAACCATCCCGCTTCCTATCGGGCCCGGCCTGAATAGGGCCAGGACAGCAATAAGGTCCTCAAACTTGGTGGGCTTTAGTTTTCTCAGTAGGTCTCTCATGCCTGAACTCTCAAGCTGGAAGACACCTATAGATTCGGCCCTGCGCAATAACTCGAAGGTCTTCTCATCCTCTAAAGATAAATTATCTATCTGAAGGTCGATA
>JAZFTF010000072.1:0-7262 GCA_036446495.1 Candidatus Omnitrophota bacterium
GGTCTCTTAGATACAAAGAGATAACCAGAAGGCCAAAGAAGAAGCAAGAGAAACCAAAATATATATTTGCCATGATAAGAAAGGAGCGTGCCAGGCCACCCATGGAGCATCGGCTTAAAGGCCCTATGTTTAGAGCAAGATATCCACATCTTCAACAGAATTCACAAAAAGAAAAGGTCGCCCCAAAAGAAAAAGGGCTACTACTAGCTAAACCATGAAAACCGGACATTTCTACTTTGCTAAAAACCGGACATTTTTATCTTGCTAATACAATGTCCCCATATGAGCTTGACATAACATAATATCTATAGTATAATTAACGAAAATCAATAGAAAAGGATGTGAAGATTATATGCCTAGAGTAGAGGTCGGAAATAACGAGCCTCTTGAAAAAGCCCTGAGAAGATTCAAGAAGAAGATAGAACGTGAGGGCATCATAAAACAGATAAAGGCTAGAAAGCACTACGAAAAACCTAGCGAGATCAAGAGAAGAAAAGCACGCGAAGCTAGGTCTAAATCTAAGAGAAGAAGATAACTTCTTATAGTGAAAAGGCCTTTAATAACCCTCATACTCTTCTCGACTCTTATTTGTAATCCCACCATAGCTGACTCGGAAACAGAGTCAGGTCCGCTGCAACATATTTATTCGAAAGAGGTTAAAAGGACTGTCCTCGACAACGGCCTCGTATTAATAGTAAAAGAGGCCCCGTCCACAGGCCTTGTCTCAATGGACCTTCGGGTAGCAGCCGGCAGCTCTTACGAAGGCGAGTTCTCCGGCTCAGGAATCTCACATTTTGTCGAACACATGATCTTCAAGGCAGCGAGTAGGGAAAAACCGGCTGGAATAGAAAAAGAGATAAGAGCGCACGGAGGCACTATAAACGGCGGGACATCCTTCGATTACACATCTTTTTATCTGACCATTCCTAAAGAACATTTCTCTCTCGCCCTGGAGGCCTTAAGCAACTCCATATTTAACCCTCGCATGCATCCGCGCGAGGTCGAAAAAGAGAAGAATGTAATTTTAAAAGAGATAAGGCTCAACAGGGACAATCCGATAAGGCATATCTCGCGCCTCTTGTGGAACACCGTCTTTACCAGACATCCTTACCGCCATCCGGTTATAGGATATGAATCCGTATTCAAAGAGCTCGGGCGCAAGGACCTATCCAAATATCACAGCAGGATGTATGTGCCAAATAATATGGTGCTTGCCCTGGCAGGAGATATAGATTACGATCACGCCTTAAGCGAGACGAAGAAATATTTTCTTCCCTACCCAAGAAAATCTCTTGAAGAGAGAGCGATACCGCAAGAGAACCCTCAGATATCGAAAAGAACGCTCCATATCAAAAAGGATCTCGAGATGGCCTATTTTGCTTTGGGTTACAGAAGCGTAAATCTCTTCAATGAGGATATGGCAGCGCTGGATGTCCTCTCAGCGATACTGGGCAATGGCTCAAACTCGAGACTCAATATAAGCCTATACAGACAAAAGAACCTTGTCTACTCAATAGGATCCTGGAACTATACTCCGAGAGACCCTGGTATATTTATAATATCCGGCACGACTGAGCCTAAAAAATTGGAGAACGCCCTGGGCGCTATCTCCGAAGAGATAAATAACATAAAGAAGGGCGCGATAAAGATGAGCGAGCTTGATCGGATAAAGGCGACGGTGATAGCCGAATACGTATATTCTCTTGAAACCCTCTCTGGCCAGGCGGGAGAGCTCGCAATAAACGAGCTGACCGCGGGCGATCCAGGCTTCTCAAAAGACTATATAAATAAGATAAATTCGGTGGAGATCGACCGGGTAAAAGAAGTAGCGGCGAAATATTTAAACGATGGATCACTTTCACTCGTTACCATATCTCCGCATGATAGAGTCGCGGTCCAAAAAGAAGAAGACACCGGCATTGAGGCAAAGATAGAGAAGTTCACTCTCCCGAACGGCCTACGGTGCCTTCTTATGGAGAGACACAACACCCCGTCAGTATCTATAGTGGCCTGTTACGAAGGGGGGCTAAGGGCCGAAAATAAGGATAACGCCGGTATATCCAATCTGACATCCCTCATGATGACAAAGGGCACAGAATCAAGCAACGAATATGAGATATCCGCTCTTGTCGAAAATATGGGCGCGGCCCTGGGATATTTCAGCGGACACAATTCGTTTGGAATAACGCTTACCCTCTTGAGCAAGGATATAGACAGCGGACTCGCTATATTTGAAGATATATTATTACACCCGAGCTTCCCGGAAGAGATCATGCAAAGAGAGAAGAAGACTATAAAAGCCATTATAAATTCGACGGATGATGATATATACAGCTCAGGCATGAAAGCCTTTAAAGAGACACTCTTTAAGATACATCCCTACCGATTCCAGAAGGTAGGGAGGATAGAGAGCATAGAAAACCTAGGGCGCAGCGATCTAGAGGCGTTCTACAAGAACTACGCCATACCAAACAACATGGTGATCGCTGTGTTCGGCGATATCGATAAGGAGGTTTTACGCAAAAAGTTGACCGAGGGCTTTTCACAATTGGAAAGAGGGCCATCTCCCAAGTTTACCAAAGTGACCGAGCCGGACAAAAAGAAGATCACTAAGGAATGCCGCCAATTGCAGAAAGAACAGAGCCTGGTGATCATGGGTTTCAAGAGCACTACGATAAAAGACCGCGAGCGCTACCCTCTCCAAGTGATAAGCACGGCCCTGTCAGGGGTCAATGGGAGACTTGGCACCAGGTTTAGGGAGAGACTCGGCATCGCGTACGCTGTGGGCGCATTCTCTGTTCCCGCAATCGACCCGGGATATTTTGCCCTGTATGTCTCTACCACAGAAAAACACATTGAGACCGCTAAGAAAGAACTCCTAGACCAGATAAAGCTACTCAACAAAAAAGGCCTCACAGAAGAAGAGATAGAGACCACCAAGAACGAGCTTATAGGCAACCAACTCATAGCCCTGCAGACAAACGCGTCATTGGCCCATCACGCGGCCTTAGACGAACTATACGGCCTCGGTTTCGATAATTACAAAAGGTACGGCGAATTTATAAACACTATCACCAGCAAGGATATCGTAGAGGTATCGAGAAAATATTTAAAGCCTGACGCCTTTACGCTTATGGTGGTAAAAGGGGGAGAGGTTGAATAGGTGGAGCCTCTCGACCACATGGAACTACGACCGCGCGTCGAGCGCTGCTGCAATGATCAGAGAGATAAAAGACGCGGGCTTCGACAAGATCGAACTAAATTTTGCTTTGACTTCGCGCTATATTTGCGATATCATCTCTATGAGAGACAGAGAAGGCATAGAGGTCTCCAGCATCCACAACTTCTGCCCTATGCCCGCGGGTGTCAGCTCCAACGAGGCATCGCCCGATTACTACCCTCTCTCATCAACGGATGAGAAGACCCGCAAAAGAGCCGTACAAGCCACTAAGACGACCATAGAGACTGCTAAAAAGCTGGGCGCTTCTGTAGTCGTCCTACATCTGGGCAGAGTCGAGATAAAAGACAGAACGAGAAAACTCGCATCTGTACTAGATGTCAAAAGATACCGCGAGCGCGTTAAGGACAAGATGACCGAAGAGAGGGCGAAGGAGGCCCCTAGGTATTTCGAAAAGACGCTTTTGAGTGTGGAAGAGCTTCTTCGGTTCGCAAAGAAAAAAGATATAATCCTTGGAGTAGAGAACAGATATTATTATAGAGAGATCCCTTCTCCCGATGAGATCGCGATACTTCTCAAAAGATTCAATGACAGCCATATTGGCTATTGGCACGATGTAGGACACGCTCAACTATTTGAGAATTTAGGGATATACGACCACAAAAGAGATTTTCTAGAAAGGTTCTCAGAACGGCTTATTGGGATCCATATTCACGATATAAAAGGGATAGATGATCATAGGGCCCCACTCCAAGGCGACTTTAACTTCTCTATCCTTAAGCCCTACATAAAACCGGATACCTTCGTCGTGCTAGAGGTACAGTTCCCCGCTGACGCCGACGACATAAAGAAGGGGACTGAGCACCTTAAGAGATTGTTTGGTGATAAATGACAAACGTGCGAAACCCGTCCGTAGCCGGACAGTTTTATCAGGCCTCGAGATCCGGCTTATCTAAAGAGGTCGCCTCGTACATGGAGGGCTCTCAAAAAGAAGAATGCCTGGGTGCCGTCTCACCCCACGCAGGCTATATTTATTCAGGCATGGTAGCGGGAAAGGTATTATCGCGGATCAAGTTTAAGGACACATTCATCATCCTCGGCCCTAATCATACAGGGATCGGAGCGCAATTCTCTATCATGGCGCGCGGCTACTGGCGAACACCCATGGGTGACGTAAAGATAGATTCCGAACTCGCCGATATTATACTAGAAAGCTCTAAATATATTACAGAGGACCCTTCGGCGCACGCGTCCGAGCACTCGATAGAGGTCCAGCTTCCTTTTCTGCAGCATATAAAAATGGACTTCGGGTTCGTTCCGATCGTAATATCCAACGCCGATCTCGATACATTAAAAGATGTCGGTTCAGAGCTGGCCGACTCCATAAAAATAAGTAAAAAAGACGTGGTCATCCTATCATCGAGCGACATGACGCACTACGAAAGCCATGAGTCCGCGCGGGACAAGGACAAGAGAGCGATAGACGCTATATTAGACCTCGACGAGAACAGGCTCCAAAATGAGGTTCTTTCGCACGACATCAGCATGTGTGGATGCGCGCCTACAATAGTCATGCTTTCGGCCCTCAAAAAGCTCGGCGCTAAAGAGGCGGAGCTTGTTGATTATAAAACGAGCGGTGACGTCTCGGGCGATTATTCAAGCGTTGTCGGCTACGCCGGTATACTGATAAAATAGGAGAAAATATGAACTTCATGAGTTCAAAACCAAAGAAAGTCGCCCTTGTGATGGGCGGGGGCGGGGCCAGGGGGCTGGCCCACGTAGGGATTTTAAAGGTCTTAGAGAGAGAGGAGATAAAGGTAGATATCGTTATAGGCACCAGCATGGGCGCGGCAATCGGGGCTGCCTACTGCCTAGGAAACAATATTTCCCAGATAGAAAAGAAGGCCACCACTATATCCTGGACCGACCTTTTCGATCCAACCATCCCCACGCTAGGGCTCATAGAAGGAACGAAGCTCGAAAATGTCTTAAGAGAGCTTTTAGACAGCAAGACCTTTCTGGATACAACCACACCCCTGGCAGTAGTCACCACGGATATAGAGAAGGCCGAAGAAGTAGTATATACATCAGGGGATCTTGTCAGGACAGTGCGCGCCAGCTGCTCCTGGCCCGGGATATTCAACCCTGTAAAGATCGACGGGAGACTGCTTGTCGATGGTGGGATAATGAACAGTGTCCCTGTAGCCATAGCTAAAAAATTAGGGGCGGATCTGGTAGTGGCCTGCGATGTCGGATTCTGTGTGACCAAGGACGTGGAGCTCAACAACATATTAAAATTAATGTTGCAGTCGTTCCAGATAATGGGAGAGGAGCTGAACACCTATCAGGCAAAACAAGCTGATATCATCATAGAGCCGGATCTGGCCAATATCGACCAGACAGCCTTCGACAGGTCTTCAGAGATCATACACAAAGGACAGGAGGCCGCTGAAAAGATGCTGCCTATGCTCCAAAAAAAGCTCTGCATTAAAAAGAGGCGTTTCAAATTCAGAAAGAGGTAGCCAATCATGGACAAACACGTTGATGAAAGCTGGAAAGATTCCGCCCAAAAGGAGAAGGCCAAAGCCCAGCAAGACAGTCAAGAACCCCTTCAATTCGAATCGAACTTCAATACCTTAATATCAGGGATAGCTATGGAAGGGCTCATATTCCTGGGAGAGATCCCCAGCCCGATCACAAAAAAGAAAGAAGAGAGCCTAGGACAAGCCAAGTACGCCATAGATACCCTGACCTTGTTAAAAGAGAAAACAAAAGGAAACCTTACAGCCGAAGAGGCCAACTCACTCGACAACATATTATATGAGCTTAGGACAAAGTTCGTCGCAAAGAGCAGTAAGTAGAGAAATATGACACCATTGGCCATAATGATCGCCGTTATATTGCTGGCCTTCGTGGGATTGAGTCTCTTTATCTTCAACCACTTCGCGAAAGGGTTATACCAGATAGAAAAAAACGTAAATGAAAAACTCAACTGGCTAACCCAGCAGGTAGACGGCAGGCTCAGGGATAACTCGCAGTCATTGCAGAACGCGAGTGTAGAGTTGGGATCCAAGCTTGAATCTGCCGTGAAAGCGGTATCCGATGTCCATGAGCACCTAGGGAAGCTTGAGGAATCACAACGGCAGATCTATGAACTGGGCAAGGATATATCAGGGCTCCAAGACCTCTTACGGGCGCCCAAGATGAGAGGTGGTATTGGCGAGTTCTTACTGGAGGATATCCTCAGGCAAATAATGCCGCAAAAATTCTTCTCTTTCCAGCACGAATTCAAGTCGCGAGAGAGAGTGGACGCGGTCATAAGATTTGGACAAGGGCTAGTGCCGATCGACGCCAAATTCCCTCTCGAGAACTTCCGGAAATATATACATTCAGATGACGAGAGAGAAAAGGAGAACTTCAGGAAACAGTTCATAACAGATGTAAAAAACCACATAAAGAGCATATCCGAGAAATATATAAAGCCCGATGAAGGGACCTTCGACTTTGCCCTTATGTATATACCGGCCGAGAATGTCTATTATGAGACGATAATAAAAGACGAAAAGGCCGTTGACGGCGGGCTCTTCCAGCACGCCCTTAAATGGAAAGTCATACCCGTATCTCCGAACAGCTTCTACGCGTACCTTAGGGTGATACTATTGGGATTGAAAGGCATGGCAGTGGAGAAGAACGCCATGAAGATCCTGCAGAATATAGGGAGCCTCAGGGGCGAGCTCAACAAGTTCTATGAGGACTTCACGAAGGTAGGCAGGCACTTATCCAACTCCAAGTCTTCATACGACCTGGCCGAGAAGCACCTGTCCAGATTTAACGACCGCCTCCAGCAAATCGATATTCCGCCTCAAGTGCCTGAAAGTCCTGCCAAACTCACCAAATAAACCAACAATCTTATGCCTCGGCAATGGGGACGTCTCCCACCAATATAACGCAATGTAAAAGAAGACGTTACGAATAGTTACCATACATTCTCATAAAAAAACGTATAAATAATTTTTATTACGCTTATACTAAAAAATGTACGGTGTGTTTTTGGAACTTGTTATACCGCAGTCGGTTATAAATG
>JAZFTF010000073.1:0-2326 GCA_036446495.1 Candidatus Omnitrophota bacterium
GAGTCCTGTTTTCCCCAGATGAGGAGCGTCTTACATCCGATAAGAGGCAAAAGGCTCTTTACATTATATCTTTTAGCGGCCTTCATCAAGCGTATCACTCTTAGCCTGTTCTTTTTGTCCTTGAGTATATTATAAACGCTGTCGATGAGTTCATCGGTGACGAGCCTCTGGTCAAAGAACATCTCCCCCACTTTCTTCCTTACATAGGGCCTCTGCGGATGTATCTTGAGATCCTTCTCATAACCCCTTTCGAAGAGTCCGGAGCTTCCGGTCAATACTAAGGCGCCTACTCTCTCTTTGGCCTTTATCGCTACATCGAGTGCAATATGTCCGCCCAGGGAGTTTCCTACATAGACAGCCCTGTCAAAACCCTTCGAATCGGCGAAGCCAAGCACATAATCGGTAAGGTCATCGAATTTAAGATCTTTGTCGGCCAATTCCAGGTAGGGTAGTTCCAGGGCAACGGCTTTATATCCAGCGGAGAGTCTCTCCAGCGCGTAGCGCCAGTTAGAGGCGTGGCCAAAGATACCATGAAGCATGATAAGAGGCCTTCCGCTGCCTTTCTCGATAGTATTATACGTCATTTACCGCGATGCGGGCCTATGTAATGACCGTCGTAGAAATACTCACCGATATCCGCGCTCTTGGCTTTCAGCTTCTCGCGCCTCTTACGTCTCTTTATCTTCTGTTTTGTCTTTATCTTGAACTGCTTTTTTCTGCCCATATTCACTCAAGTTGAAGGAGTATATCCTTCACTTCCTCTCTCTCGTCTCTTTCTACAGATATAAAATCCACCATTCTCATCCCGTTGGCGATCGTATAGTATTCCAGGTCGACCATATCGCCCACCATTATCTCCCTGTAATCCTCCACACCTTCGAGTTTCACCTCTTCTATTACATAATACTTTATGATAGCGTCTTCGTCCAATTCGGCGTTCTCGTCGAGTATGGTCAACGTCTTTTCAGCGACCCCGACCACCCTGACCTCCCCGTAGGCGGCGTTGTAATCCATCCACTCCTCGTACTCCATGCTTTCCTGGGCTGTGGCGCTGCCGGGGCATATTACCGATACTAAAACTGCAAAGGTCAATATCCTGATCAATTTCACATCTCCGGTTTACGGGAGCTAATTATAGCATGCTGGAACCGTTCTATCAAGGTTCTAATAAATTAATTTGTAAATAAATATAAAAAAGAACAAGACCGCCGCCATCGTAACGAATGTAGGCACAAAAGCGGCTTTTACCCACTTTGAGAAGCTTATAGACATCTTTCTGTCTTTTTCTAGCGTCCCTATAGCTATAATATTGGCGGTCGATCCTATTATGGTAAGGTTGCCGCCCAAGCAGGCACCGAAAAGAAGGACCCACCAGAGCATCTCGCTTACCTGGTTCAGCGAGACCAGGTCTTTTATTACAGGAGTAAGGGTAGCTACTACAACGACATTATCGAGAAAACTCGATACGATCCCGCTTCCCAAGAAGACAAGCGTAGTCAGGGCAACTTGGCTCTCGCCCACCAGGTTCATCAGTTTATCGGCGACCACGCGCGTCGCGCCGGTCTCTGCCAGTATCCCGGATTGCGCAAAGAGAAATATAAAAAAGAGTATGCTCCACCATTCCACACCCTCTGATATATAGGCCCTCGCCCTGTGCCTGCGCCACATCATGACGAACGCCGATGATATGAGTGGTATTATCAAAAGGACCGTATTGACCTTTAAATCTAAGAAGACCTCTATGCGGTGGTGGAGACTTATCGCTAAAAGCGTGACCCCCAAGACGAAGAAGCCTATCTTAAGCTTTGCCTCAGGGGGGACAGCAAGTAACCGGACCAGGAATTCATTGGATTCATACATCTTTATCTTCTCTTCCAGGTCCTTCAACGGCTTCTTTAGCGTGATCAAAAGAACAAACAGAAGAATGACCGTAGTGACGACCATCAGCGGGAAAGAGTGCGTCAAAAAATCCTCGAATGTAAGGCCGCTTTTCGCGGCTATGAATATGCCTATAGGGTTGCCGATAACGGTGCCTGTCGAGCCTATGTTCGTCGCTAAGACCGAGGCTATGATAAAAGGCATGGGTTCTATCTCAAAGTAGTCGCTCATCTCCAATATGATCATTATCATGAATATTATAGACGAGACCTCGTCTATAATGCACGCCAGGATGGCCGAGCTGAATACAAGCATCACCAGGAATTTCTTTGCCGACATGTTCTTAAGGCATAAGGCCCTGCTTAAGAGCCATGTAAAGACACCGAGCTCCTTTAACTCGGCTACGAGTATCATCATCCAGATAAGAAAGAATATAATATCCCAGGAA
>JAZFTF010000074.1:0-3148 GCA_036446495.1 Candidatus Omnitrophota bacterium
CATATACGCGTCTACTCGATTGTGGCTTATAAAGTGCGAACCAATCCCGACCGTATCTCCTTGGTCATATACCGTCAATATCTTATCTGTGATCGATATGAGGCCGTTGTCATCGTTTAAGGCAGGTAGTGCGAAGCCGAAGGCGAAGATAAAGATAAGCACTGATGCAATTAGAAAAGCTCGGACCGCTTCCAACCTGCCATATCTATATATCACAAAGAGTGAGACGATGGGTACCAGAACCATAAAACCACACCACAGAGGGGTCTCTATCGAGAGGAGATACTTCATTAAATATAGTAAGACCCCGATAATGGCGGTATAGCATATCATGGCAACTGTGGCCGGAAGATAGAAGAAGGCCCAGCCGCCTCTATCTTCAGTAAAGTCCGAAAGGTACTTTCCCAAGATGATAGCGACAGCGGGTGCCATAGCCAGGAGGTAGTGAGTCTTCTTGGCCCCTATTATGGAATAAAAGAGGATGACCGTCCCTATCCAGATAAGGGTTAGGAGATACCCCCTTGAGAGGCCTCTCTTCTTTATTATATTCTCCATTACGCCCGGAATGAGCAGAGACGCGGGCAAGAATAAAATGAAGACCAGGAGTATGTAGCGGAAGATGCTGCGAAAGCCCTCAATGATCACGCTCCCTGTTCCTATAAATATATTACGGGCCCTGTCGATAGTCTCGACTTGCCATATGTGATCTAGGTATGCTGTTCCGTGAACCTTGTACATGATAATGAACCAAGGTAGAGAGACCGCCAAAAAGATCGTTATCCCGAGCGGTATATTCAACTTATGCCGGGGGAGTTCTTTTCTGCGGGCTATGAAAAATAGAGCTATGACTATTAAAGGAATAAGAAACCCTGCAAAGCCCTTGGTCAACATCGCGAGTCCCAGTACCGCGAAGAAGGAATATTCGGTTAACCGCGAATGCTTGGCGGAATACAATCTTAAGAATAGATATATAGCGAGAGATATAAAAAAGACCGTCACCATGTCCGGTGTTGCCAGCCTTGAATAGAGAAAGAAGACCTCTGAGGCCAACAACGCCGAGGCCGAAAAGAACCCGGCCCTCCTGTCGAAAAGAGAAGTCCCTAGAAGGTATGCTATCAATACCGTAGCCGCGCCAAAAAGTACTGAAGGTATCCTTGCTGCAAGCCAGGTCTGGCCAAAGATGGCTACAGAAGATGCTGATAGCCAATAGAAAAGCGCGGGTTTTTGGAACCTGGGGCGGTTATGATAGCGGGGTGTTATCCAATCCCCTCCCTCAACCATCTCATAGGCGCTCTGTATATATCGCTTCTCATCCGGGCTGGAGTAGCTTTTTGAATTAGTACCTATTCCTAATATTACGGCGGACAATAAGAATATGGATAGGCCCAAGGTGACTCTATTCTTTATAACTTCTACCATGGGAACTATTATATTGACTGTCCCCTTAGTTTGCAAGGAAAAATAAAGAGATTCACGCGCTGGGTAAATCTGGTCAACTGAAGCTGTCACATAGCTTGCACACTGCGCAGCGGAGGTTGGCCTCATTTGTCTTGCTTTTATTCCAGTTTGTTATAGAATATTACCCTAATGAATATGATGAAGACAGCATCTATTATAGTTCTCGGATTATTATTTTGCCAACTCTTTCCATGCCCCTATTCCTACGCGCAGGATGGGCCGGATTTTGTTAATATTAGGTGCGGTGACGTCGAGCTCTCAGTCGAAGTCGCGGCAGACGCAAAGTCTAGAGACCGTGGACTTATGCGCAGAGAGTCCATCCCTAAGGGCAGCGGTATGCTCTTTGTGTATCCATCAGAGAGGATTTGCAGGTTGTGGATGAAGAACACTTTTATACCGCTATCGGCCGCATTTATCGATAAAGACGGTAAGATCCTGCAGATACTCGATATGAAGAAGATAAATTCCACCAAGATCTATAGGTCGAAAAAAAAGGCCCAGTACGCTCTTGAGGTTTCGTTAGGATGGTTTGCCGAGAATGGTGTGGTCGTAGGAGACTACTGCGAGATACCCGATATACAGTCTAGATAGCCCTTTCCTTAATGTCCTAATATAATATATGGGTTTTTTGTGTCAAATGGTTTAAGATGGAGGCTTCATAAGCTGTATGAAGGTCTTCACTATGATGGGATCGAATTGTGTCCCAGAGTTATACCGTATCTCATCAACCGCCTGCACAAAGCTTAAGGGCTCCCTGTAGGGCCTCATGCTAGTCATGGCGTCAAAAGAATCAGCGATTGACAATACGCGCGCGAGAAGCGGTATACCGTCTCCCCTTAAACCATCAGGGTAACCCTTGCCATCATACCTCTCATGATGGTTTCTTATAAGGGATATCCCCGATTCTAAGAACTTAAGTGGGAGTATTATCTCCACACCTCTTATCGTATGAAGGTGGATCTCTGCCCATTCAGGAGGCGTTAACTCAGTCTTCTTAGAGAGAATGGAATCAGAAACCGTGATCTTGCCTATGTCATGAAGCTTGCCGGCCGTCCGTAATATATGCAGGTCCGATTCAGCCAGCCCCATCTCCCTTGCGATATCTATAGCGATGTCTGTAACGCGCTCTGAATGGCCTCTCATGTAGTGGTCCTTCGACTCCATTATCATAACAAGACTATTTATAGTATTCAGATAGCTGTCTTTTAAGTTCTTATAGAGATTGGCGTTCTTCAAAGCGATCGCTACTATTGTAGCGAAAGAAAAGAGCAGGAATGTGTCTTTTTCTCCGTAGCCATTCTTCTCCTTAGACAAGATCGTGATAGTTCCGTATATATCATCATCGAAGACTATCGGGACGCAGAGAGCTGAATGGAGCCCGGCTGATGTAAGCTCGTTTGAGTATTTAGCTGTTGTTGCAGATTTTATATTCTTTACTATTGCATGCTTGCGTTTCTTCGCGCTGATACCTTCAAAACCAACGCCGATCCGGAGATATTTCATACTCTCTGCCGTCTCTTTTGGGATGCCGGCAAAGGCCTCAAGGACCAAAAGTCTTGGATTCTGCTTGTCAATCAGGCGGACTGCTGATGCGTCCATTCTTGTTATGGTTGGGAGTATCCTATTTGCCTGGAAGACGATCTTGTCGATATCGAGTGTCGAGATCGCATTTTTTGATGTATCTATCAGC
>JAZFTF010000075.1:0-8148 GCA_036446495.1 Candidatus Omnitrophota bacterium
TTTTTGAGGTTAGCGATCTCGGCGTATGTGTTTGAAGCGTTCTGAAAATAAGCTATAAACTTCTCTACCTTAAATCGTTTCTTGAAATATTTCATGGATCTCTCTATCTGTTCATTAAGAGAGTATCTGGTATCGGGGAAGTTCACAAAACCATCTTCGTTACAAAATGCACAGCCCTCGGCGCTCAATGACCCGTCTCTGTTAGGGCATCCGAAGCCGGCGTTTAGGCTTATTCTCTGAACACGGGTTTTGAATTTGTCCTGGAGATACTCATTAAAAGAGTAGTAGTATCGCTGCATTAAAGGCTCAATACATATTGGAATATAAGAGGGGCCACTATACTGGCGTCGGATTCTATAATAAACCTTGGGGTATCCACGCCGAGTTTTTCCCAGGTTATCTTCTCGTTAGGCACTGCGCCGCTGTATGAGCCGTAGGATGTCGTCGAGTCACTTATCTGGCAGAAATACCCCCAGAGCTTGCACTCGGTCTTCATGTCTTGTCTTATGAGAGGCACGACGCATATCGGAAAGTCGCCGGCTATACCTCCCCCTATCTGGAAGAACCCTATAGGGGCGCTTTTAGAATTCTTTAAATACCAGTCGATCAAAGCATCCATCTGCTCAAGGCCGCTCTTTATGAACCTAAAGTGCTTAAAGCGCCCCATCCGTACCTCCGCCACTACCTCATTGCCGAGAGTCGAGTCTTCCCATCCAGGAGTAAATATGGGCAGGTCTTTCTCGCACGCAGCCACGACCCAGCTGTCTTTTGGGTCGATCTGGTAATACTCCTCGAGCTGGCCGTTCCTTATGAGCTGACAGATATATTCATAGGGAAAATAACTTTCGCCCTTCTCTTCTGCTCTTTTCCACAACGGATAGAGTTTCTTCTCGAGTTTTCGTATAGCCTCTTCTTCGGGTATACAGGTATCGGTAACCCTGTTGAGATGCTGCTCTTTAAGCTCGATCTCTTCTTCGAGGCCTAGCTGCCTGTAGTGGGGGATGCGTTTGTAGCTCTTGTGCGCTATCAGGTTGAAGATATCCTCTTCAAGGTTGGCGCCCGTACAACATATGCCGTGTATCTTGTCCCGCCTTATCATCTCGCCGAGCGTTATGCCGATCTCCCCTGTGCTCAACGCCCCTGCCATGGTGAGAAACATCTTGCCCTTCTTCTTAAGATGTTCGCCCCACGCCTCCGCGGCATCGAGTATAACCGCCGCATTGAAGTGTCTGAAGTTCTTTTTTATGAACTCTTTTACATCCATCAGCAAGATCTTTCTCTATCCCTTGTCGGGCTGCTCAAATATACCTTTGGCTTCGTCAAGGTCCATATCTTCAAGAAGGACTATCTTATATATCCTTCCCGAGAAGAAGTGGAGGATCATATATCCGGTCTCCCCTCTCTCATAAAGGACCTTTTTTATTGGTATGGGGTTTACCTTTATTTTCTTGATGCATAAAGGCTCTCCATACTCCTTCAATACGGTCTTCTCGTGCATGCCGTATTTTATGTTGAACTCTTCATATTCCTGCCCTATAGCTGACGTGCCGAGTATCAGGACATAACCTATCAAAAATGATATGAATATTGTCTTCTTCATGGTAAGGCTCCTATTTTATATTATTTTAAACCTATTTATTTACATTGTCAAGAATGTGTCAATCGTTCTGCCTGCCCCCGAATACATATATATGGCAGAGAAAGATGAAGAACAAAGGAAAAAAAGCCGCTATAAATAATATCGGATATAAAAAGAGGCTCCCCCCCAGCGCATCTACCGCTAGTTTGGTTATAATGCCGCTTCCCAGGACAACAGCTCCCAGTTGAAAAAATATCTTGCGGGGGCGCCCCAGAAATGTCAGCCACAAAGAGAGTTTTGTCATGGCCAAGGTCTGCTTGCGCGACAAAAATTTAGACCCCTTGCCCCTATGATCATATAAGACCGGGGTGTAGGTTATCTTCTTTTTATTTAGTATATAAAAGACTACCTGTGTCGAGGTAAACGAAAAACCATCGGGGTACCTGTCGAGGTCATCCATGATGTCCTTCTTCTTAAAGACCCTCTGGCCTGAGTTTAGATCCTCGATCCTTCTCTTTGCGTAATAGGCTACCTGATTGGCAAAGAACCTGCGCGCCAGGTTCTTTAAGCTGTGTGTGCTCTTTTTTGAGAATACCCTCTTTCCTACAACGAGATCGGTATTGCGCACCATGTTAAGCATATATGGTATCCTGCTCACATCATAGGTGCCATCCGCGTCTATGAAGAAGATATATTCTCCTTTGGCCGCGCGGATACCGTCTTTTAAGGACCTTCCGTATCCTAGATTCTCTTTGTGGGTTATGACTTCTACGTTCAGGTCGCGCGCCTTCTGCTGTGTGTCGTCCGCAGAGCCGTCATCTATCACTATGATCTCATATGGCTGGGCAATCGCGCTCAATGTATCTTTGAGTTCCTTGAGAAAACCCGCTATATTCTCTGCCTCGTTGTAGGCCGGTATTACGAAACTTATCTTTGCGTCCATCATTCCCCCTTAGGCCTTATATTATAGCCTAAGTAGTTAAAAGGTGGCAAGGAGATATATTTTATAATATAATACAAATGAGGGAACTTTTTAGCATAAGCCGTTGTCTAATATATAGAGGCACTAATGCAGGATATACCAAGAGATTGGATAACCCAGGCTCAAGGAGGCAGCATGGAGGCCTTCGAGAAGATATATAAAGCAATCTCAAACCTTATATATAATGTCGCCTATAGGATAACAAATAACACCCAAGACGCTGAAGAAGCTACCCAAGACGTCTTTATAAAAATACATAGGCATCTTAAGGAGTTTCGCTTCAGGTCTTCTTTTAAGACATGGGCATACAGGATAGCCGTAAATACCGCGATAAACGAGTCCCGAAAAAGATCAAAAAAGACCGGTCTTGTAGCCGTTTATGACGACCACACAGAGTCGCGAGAGACCGTTAATAACACAAGAAGGGATCTCGAAAAAAGAGAGGCGCAAGCGGCCATATCAAGTATATTAAACAAGCTCAATTGTGACCAGCGCGCCTGCGTCGTTCTTCGGGATATAGAAGGATTGAGCTATAACGAGATAGCCGAAACTTTAAAGATAAATATCAATACTGTGCGCTCAAGGCTCAAAAGGGCGCGAGAGAAGTTTCTGGTCCTAAAATGCGCTAACAGTCGTTTCGGTTAGCGGTGCGAGGTTAGCGGTTTGCGGCGCCTGACAAAAAACGCTAACCGCGAGCCGAAAACCGCGAACCGAATCAAGCATTAACACGGAGGTGGTGCGCGATGGACTGCAAAAAGATTAGAGATCTATTAAGCGAATACATTGACAGCGAACTCAACGGCCGGTTATCGGTTGAGATCAATCAGCATCTCTCATCGTGTGATGGGTGCCGCCAGATACATGAGGCTATCTTGGGATCCTCGGTCAATATTCTAAGGAGATCCGAGAGAACAAAAGCTCCTGAGGATCTTTGGGAGAGAATAAAGGCCGGACTGGAAGAAAAAAAGCCAAATAGGCCTTTTGCGCCTCTCTTCATCCAGCAGCCCGCGTTCTCGCTCGCTACAGCGGTCGCGATCATCATTATAGCCATAACTGCTATAAAGCTTCCCGGAAGAGAGACCGGTGTGGTAGCTTCATACATGGAAGATCAGATAGAGTTCTTTGAATATCTTGCCAATGGGAATGGTTTAGGCCAAGAAGCAGAGATGATCGATCTAGGAACGGCAATAGAAAAATACTTACTATAGATGGAACTTTAAAGCATCTCGGATTGTCTAAGATAATAGAAGATCCTACTTCGCCGAACTTAAGAAATATAAAAGATTGGCTCCCTACTACGCCCATAAAAGAACTTCGTAGATGTTTTGGGCTTCGTAGGACTTCGTCGTAGGATTCAATTCAGCCACTCATAGAAGAAGTCCAAAAGAAGATGGATTTATGAAAAGTCAGAGCTTTTTCATAAATCCAGGCTTCATTGAAAGGAGGTGATGACGATGAAGAAGATACTAATACTAGCTACTGTAATAACCGTTGCGCTGGCGCTATCGCCCGCGTCTACAGAGGCTCAAGATGGCTGCGAAGATTCGGGCTGGGAAGAGGAAAGGGGCCCTAGGGGTCAGCGAGGTCCTCAAGGTCATGGAAATATACGCGGTGAGCAACAGTCGCAATGCCCTACATGCGGAGGCACCCGTCAAGGGAAGGGTAAGGATCTGATGAAAAAACTCGGCCTCACAGAGGAACAAGAAGAAGCATTACGCGAACAACGCAAAGGGCATAGAGAAAAAGTCCGGTCTCTTATGGAAGCCCTAAAAGAGAAGAAGGCCCAACTTCGTACAGAACTCGAAAAAGAAGAGATTGATAAGGAAAAAATAGACAGCCTAATAAATGAGATCAAACCTTTACTTGGCAACCAGATCGAGCTTCGTGTAGAAGGCGCGCTGGCGATGAGAGAGATACTTACGCCCGAGCAGTACAAGAAATTCCAGGAATTCGCAAAGAAGAAGCATAAACAAGGGTGGAGAGGAAAAGGTAGAGGTAATAAAGGTAGTCATGGGGGTTTCAACAATAAAGAACAGGGTGAAGAGCACCAGGACAGTCCTCAGTTTTAAGCAAGTGGGCGCTCTATAATAGAGAGCACTGTAGATCCTAATTCTTTAGGCATTATCCGGAGCTTCACCTTGGCGAGACCATCCTCGATCATGCCAAGTTTGCGGGCCGCGGCCCTAGAGAGATCTATGATCCTACCGTTTATATGAGGGCCGCGGTCGTTTATCACTACCCTCACCTGCAGGCCATTCTCCAGGTTTGTCACCATAACGACCGTTCCGAAAGGGAGCAAGCGGTGAGCCGCGGTCAACTTATCCGGATCGAACCTCTCACCGTTGGCAGTCTTTCTGCCTCTCCATTTATCGCCGTACCATGAAGCCATCCCTACCCTGCCGTGGCGGTCGTTTATCGATTCGAACACCTTCACGGCTATGCCTGCCATAAAAACAATCAGTATTAAGGTTATTATTCGTTTATTCATTTGATCATTAATCCGCGGGAGGGTTCTTCTTCATCTCTCTCTTTCGCACATCATCGAGGTACCTATCTACCTCCTTTGCGCTCTCAAAGACTATATCTTTCGGAAGTATCTTTATCACCTCGAAGACCTTCTTTATCTGCGGCTGTAGGTTCGTTATTATGAGACTTCCTTCATACTTTACCATGGCCTTCTTCGCGTTAAATATCTCGTTAAGCCCTATACTGCTTATATATACAAGCTTTGCCATGTCGAGTACAAGCACTTTTGTCGTCTTCAAAAGAACCGTGCCTATACTACCCCGAAAGCTCTCATATGTGTCGGCATCCAAGCGCCCTATCAACATCACCGAGTATACGCCTTTTTGCCTCTGATCTATATTTATCTCAAGCGACATAAAACTCCTTATTTATTGGCTTTATTATATACCTTACCCCAAAAATGAGCAAGTGTTTAAATGTGCAGCATCAGCAATTATCACCTATTTGTATCTTACGCCTCTACCAATGTGCGCTAGAATTTTCGCGGGTCCTGTCAACGAACAGCCCATAGTTATTCGCGGGGCACGCCAATAGGGTGATAACAGTTGCGGCGTCCCAGCCCCCAACCCCGCTCTTAACTATGGGCGCGCGTTCGTTGCCACCCGCGGAAATTCCTAATGCGGCGCATATGGCAAAGGCATAACTACACTAGAGCAAAGTGTGCTTTTCTATGCTTTTGCAATGGAATGCCCTTGCAAAAATAAGGTATTCAGTGTATCCTATTTGTAGATTATTTGTTAACGGTATAACATAAAAGGTCCCGCCTCGATATTGTTAATAACAGCGAGACGGGATCAATTCGGCTTTATCTCTTACGTCGCTAATACGCCGTAAGAGATGGCCTCATTGGAGGACATATGAAAAGATATATAGCTTTAACATTAATACTGATCTCCCTAAGCGTAATGATAGCCGGATGCGGTGAGACTTTTCAAGGAATAGGCAAAGACACTAGGAGAATAGGTAAAGGCGCCAGTACCGTTATCTTCAGGCAGGAATAAAAAAGAGCGGTTTCATACTACCTCCGCACCAGTCCCGCTTCGCGGAACGGTGCGGGGTTTCATTTTCGACCAACCTTCGCCGCACGCTTGTTAACAATGTGACGACTACGGTTGGCCAACCGAAGTGCTCATATTGTTTACGCTTGTAGCACGTAGGTTGGTCTTTCTGGTCTCGATCAACTGGTTCGATTCCCAGATCTTCTCTTCCATAAGGGTGCCATCTATGTCGTAATATTTAGCCGCGCCGTCTTTCATCCCGTCTATATATGAGATCTCTTCCATGAGTTCGCCGTTCTCCCAGTAGGCCGCCTCGGTCCCGTAGAGCATCCCTTTCATATAAGGTTTCTCTTTCATCATCTGGCCACTCTTGTAATATATCTTCTCCACGCCGTCTTTCCTGTCGCGCATATAGATGGTCTTGGACCATAGCTCCCCTGTCTCATAATAGAGTTTCTCGATGCCATGCTTTTCATGTCTCTTGTTGTAGACCGTCTCGAGCTTGACCTTGCCGTTTATATAGTATTGTTTCTCGATACCCGCTTGTGCCATACAATCGCTGCTGGTCAACAATGTAGTAATAAATAAAATAATGGCCAACAATATTTTAATAAACATGCTTATCCTCCAAAATATATCTTAGCACCATTTCCTATTCCGGTAAAGCCTTCTATTCATCTCTTTAAATGGCGTTCTTCTTTATGATATCGGCGTAAAGACGGGCGCTCGGCTTTACGGTCCTCTTCTGGGTCGAGTAATCTACTTCTACGAGGCCGAACCTCGGTCCATACCCATGTGCCCACTCGAAATTATCGAGAAGTGACCAGTGCAGGTATCCGAAGACAGGCGCCCCGTCCCCTATCGCGCGCAAGACCTCTTTTAAATGGCTCCTTATGAAATCGGCTCTATCTCTATCGTCATTCGTGCAGATGCCGCTTTCCGTAATAAGGATAGGTAGTTTATACTTTGAAAACTCCATCAGGATATCATACATCCCTTGAGGGAATATCTCCCATTTAAGAAAATTGCGTTTCCCGAAATCGAGATGGTGGGTATATGTGCATACATTGCCGAAGATCTCGGGAGGAATGATCCCTGCGTTGCGAATAAAGTCCCTCGTGTAGTAATTTATTCCTAAAAAATCGAGCGATCTCTTCGCCGGCAGCCGGGTCAAAGGAACACCCGGGGCCGCGCAGAGTCCGCTTATAAGCGAGTCGATAAAGAGCCTGTTAAAATATCTATGGCGCAGCCTCGCGGATAAGATATCTAATAGGGATCCCTTTCTACAGGGACTAAACAGATGGACATGCTTAGCTATGCTGACCATAGGCAGGCGCCACCCTCTTTCATCATAGACCTCGTGTATTGCGTTATAGGCGAGTGAATGCGCCTTAAGGAGCGTGATAAATACCTTTGTCGCGTCTTTAAATGAATGGTGCCCGGGCGGCCAGACGCCTTTCACAAAAGAGCTGTAGGTAAACCCCACCGGCTCGTTGAGCGTGATCCAGTATTTTACATCTTCACCCAGATCCTCTGCCACCCTCTTTGCAAAAGCCGTGAATGCCTCTTCGCTCTTGTCGCTTAGCCACCCTCCCTTGTCAGAAAACCAGAGCGGGAGAGTGAAATGATTCACGGTGACTATCGGCTCCATCCCCAGGGCGCGCATATACTTTACCATATCCTTGTAGTAAACTATTGCGCCTCTGTCGAAATGGCCTTCTTCGGGTTCTATGCGGCTCCATTCGAGGGAAAATCGGTACGCGTTGTGATTTAGATCCTTGGCGAGCTTGATATCTTCTTTATATAGACTGTATCCGTCGCAGGCCTTGCCCGAGACCTCTTTTACCTTCCCCTCACCTTCCCACTTCCACCAGTCATTATTCTTGTTATCGCCCTCGATCTGGTGGCTTGAGGTCGCCGACCCCCAAAAGAAGTTGTCCGGAAATTTAAGATCATCCATTTTTTAATTACCTTATGGGCACACTTTACATTATTTCAATAATTGTTATTATGTAAAGTGTCCCATCAATGTTATTCAAGACTACCTCTACCTATTTACAGGC
>JAZFTF010000076.1:0-2222 GCA_036446495.1 Candidatus Omnitrophota bacterium
ACACTCGCCTCCAAAGGGCGATGTGCTACCATTACGCCACCGGGCAACGATCATATCTGTCAAACTCCTCCCAAAACACGGTTTGCGGTTTGTGGTGTTCGGTTAGCGTCCGACGCTAACCGCGAACCGAAAACCGCTAACCATTTTTATTCGTTTACAGCGCTATGTCCCCGCCATCTACTACATCCTCTTCATCGATGTGGATGTGATCGTCATCCTGCGGGGGGGCGCTATGATCGTCAACTTTCGGTGCCTGGGGCTCTGCCTGATGCTGGCGTTTCGGCGTTTCATGTGGCGTGGCGCCCACGCCTTTCTTGCTCTCGGCATTATAGGCTTCCAGGACTTTTTTCTGGATATATTCTCTGCAGTCGAGCGTTATAGGATGAGCCACATCCCTGTGCTCGGACTGTTGAACCTGGTCCCCTTCGACCTGAGGCTTCCTCTCTGTCATAGGAAGGTTTGCACCGCATTGGTTGCAGAACTTCGACCTGACAGGGTTCTTGAAGTTGCACTTGGGGCAGGACTCCCTCAATTTTCTCGATGGCATGGCCACAAATAAGCCTTTGTTACCCTCGATAACCTTAACGTTTCTAACCACAAAAGCATTGTCGAACGTCATCGTCGCATATGCTTTCAACTTACGGTTGCCGCCTTCTCTCAAAGATACTCTTACTTCTGTGATCTCCATCGCTATCATTTCCTCCTTGTGGCTTTCCTCGCTCTCGCTCCGTAAAATATGGCTTCTTTTGTGTTGTTCAGCGTAGGCGCAACAAGAACTTTAAACCGGTGTTGGCCTGTACCTACCCTTTCTTCCACTCTTTTCTTTGAGGCTATCACCTCCTCTTCACTTGCAAATATCCCAAAGAGCACCGGACCGCTCCCGCTAATGAGAACTCCCGCCGCACCTGAATCCAGCAATGCCTTCTTCGCCTCTTTCAAAAAAGAGACCTTTTCAAATGATAGACCTTCAAGGTCATTGTGCAGGCTCTTGCCTAACAGGCTTATATCATCCTGTTCTATTGCGCCAAGGGCCGCCTGGATCCCCGGCGACTCCCGCCTCCTATCGTCATCCACCCATTTATAAGCTTCCTTTGAAAGGATAGAAGCCTGCGGGATAAAGAGTATATGCCAGAGTTTCATCTGGCTCTCTATGGCCTTTATTACATCTCCCCGCTCTCTGCCTATCGCCCAAGGGGCGTCCATGATAAATAGAGGCACGTCCGCACCCAGCCTTTCGCCTAGCAGTACAAGCTCTTTGCTCTCTAGCATTAGATCATAGAGTGTGTTGACACCTGATAGAACAGCTGCCGCGTCAGAGCTTCCTCCTCCGAGACCGGCACTTATGGGTATCCGTTTTTCTATACTTATATCCACGCCTAGCGGCCTGCCACATCTCTCTTCCAAGAGCTCTACGGCCCTATAGGCTATATTTTCCTTCCCGAGAGGGAGGCTCTCTTCTGTGGAAGATATGCTTATCCCGCCGGCGGCCTTTGCGATCTCTATCTTGTCAAATAAAGCTATCTTCTCAAAGAGCGTCTCAATAGTATGATAACCGTCGTCTCTTTTATGCAAAACCTCTAAGAAGAGGTTTACCTTTGCCGGCGCGTAGAGAACGACTCTATCCATTCTACTTCGCCTTTCGATATTTAATACACTGGTAAGGCTTCGTAGAAATCGGCACTCCAGACGAAGGAGAGTGTTTCTTCGAAGCCCAAAACATCCATGAAATTCTTTTATGGGCGTAGTAGAACATCATCTTTTAAGCTTAAGGACCTCTTGTGACACCTTTACGATATTCTCGGATGTCAGCCCGAATTTCTTAAATAGGAGATCCGGGTCTCCTGATTCGCCGAATCTGTCATTCATGCCGACCATCTTTATTGGAACCGGAGCTTCCTGGCATACGACCTCACATACAGCGCTACCCATCCCGCAATTAATAAGATGTTCTTCGGCCGTCACTATGGCCTTCGTCTCCCTGGCCGCCTTGACGATAACTTCTCTGTCTATCGGTTTAGGAGTGTGCAGATTGATCACGCGGGCGCTTATGCCTTTCTTCTTCAGCTCGTCATGCGCAAGTAGCGCTTCGTATACCATTATGCCGCACGCGATGATCGTGAGGTCATCTCCTTCCCGCAATGTCATGGCTTTTCCTATCTTAAAAGAATCTTCTTCTTTTGTAATGACAGGGGCTTTACCCCTGCCGAGCCTCAAATAGACAG
>JAZFTF010000077.1:0-6419 GCA_036446495.1 Candidatus Omnitrophota bacterium
GCCTTAGCCTCTTTATGAATATGATCTCGATATCTTTGCCATATATATTACAGTTAAATTTGAAAAGGTGGGCTTCTATGGTGGGCTCGGGTGGATAGCGTATAGCGTATAGCGTATAGCGTATAGGATTAAAAGTGGGCCTTACGCCTATATTCAGGATTCCACCATACCATCTGTTGGACCTGGCCAGTTTCGCCCGTATAACATATACGCCGCTTGACGGTACGGCTTCGTGGTGGGGATCGATATTGGCTGTAGGGTAGCCGAGTATCCTTCCCCTCTTTGTCCCTTCTTTTACCGTGCCCAGTATAGAGACCGGCCGGCCGAGGAGCCTTGCCGCCTCATGGAGCTTGCCTTTTAAAATAAGATTTCTTACGTGCGTAGAGCTTATCGCCCTATCCCTCTTTCTCAATAACCTCTTTCTTCTGACCCTAAAACCATACTTGGTAGAGAGCGTATTTAAGAGCTTTGTGCCCCCTTTCCTGTTTCGGCCAAAAACAAAATTCCGCCCGACAAAGATCTCGGCCATCCTCAACCGATCCAGGAGGAAGTTCTTTATGAAGGCCTCCGGAGCCGTCTTTGAGAAGCGCTCGTTGAACCTTAAAAGGACGACTATATCAACTCCATGCTTTTCCAATAACTTCAGACGGTGATCCAGGGATGTTAGGAGGGGAACTGCTGTTTTTGGGTGCAATATCGCTGACGGGTGAGGGTGGAATGTAAGTATGATGCTCTTCTTGCCAAGCTTCTTCGCTCTCTTTACCAGGGATCTTATGATATGGGCATGCCCCTTGTGAACGCCGTCGAATATGCCAAGAGTGACGACACTTCCGGATGAGACCTTCTCTACATTTTTTATCGACCTATAGACCTTCACTGGATGCTCTGTACGCGTTCTTCCAGACTCTTATTATTAAGCCCCTCGAGCTCTTTAAAAGCAACCGAGTCTTCTATCCTGAACCTTCCCGATCTTGTTCTTCTCAATGCGGCGAGGTGGGCCCCACAGCCGATCCTGTCACCTATATCTTCGGCCAATTTCCTGATATATGTCCCTTTGGAGCAACCTACCTTGAACCATACGTCAGGCAGTTCTATATTCTTAATATCCAGCTCGTGGATCGTCACCTTTCTCGGTTCGAGTTTTATCTCTATCCCCTTGCGGGCCAATTTATAGAGCTTCTTGCCGTCGCGTTTTAAGGCTGAAAACATGGGAGGGACCTGATCTATCGTTCCAAGAAATGATGCGGCGACATCTTTTATAGTCTTATCGCTTATTCCCGAGATATCACGGGTGGATAGTACCTCCCCTTCTTTATCACAGGTCCGTGTCTTTATTCCCAGGCGTAAAACCCCTTCATACTCTTTATCATCACAGATAAAACTATTGGAGAGCTTTGTCGCCTCCCCCAAAAGCAGGACCAGGACGCCGGTGGCCATGGGATCGAGCGTGCCGGCATGGCCGACCTTCTTTATCCCGAATCTGCGCCTTAAAAAGAGTACCACGTCGTGGCTCGTGAGGCCGTTAGGCTTATCTATTATTATTATCCCATTCATGTTTTAGTCCGGACTCCTAACTCCTAACTATTTATACATACTCTTTTATCTTTGCCAAGACCTTCTTCATAGTCGGTTTTATAGAGCCTTTTATTACACATCCTGAGGCGTTCTTGTGCCCTCCTCCTCCGAATACAGCTGCTATCTTATCGACATTGACCTCGCCCTTGGCCCTGAAGCTTATAGGCACGGTATTGAGCTCCAGAGGATCCTCAAAAAATATCACCGCCACCTTTACTGACGTGATAGACCTGGCGTAATTTATAAAACCTTCCGTCACGCTGCGATCCAGCTTATACTTACTCAACATCTTTTTGTTCACATACATATACGCAACCGTGCCGCCATGGACCACCTTTAAGGTCGAGAGGGTGTCTCTTAAGAGCTCTATCTCGGGCAAGGTCTTATTCTCATACAGGGACTGGTGGACTATCCTGGGGTTTAAACCTTTACTCACGAGATCTGAGGCTATCGCGTGCGTATCGGAAGATGTATTTTCGTAAGCAAAGGAGCCTGTATCGGTCAATATCGCGATATAGAGATAGAAGGCGCATTCCCTATCCATATCGGCTCCGATCTCTTTATACAACCTGTATATCATCTCGCCGCAGGAGCTTACACTGCCTTCCACCCAATTTATATCGCCGAATTTCTCGTTTGAGACGTGATGGTCTATATTTATCACGATCTTTGCCCTCTCCAAGAACTTTTTTGCCTCGCCTACGCGTCTTATCACAGGGCAATCCAGGACAACGACCACTTCGTAGTCGAGCTCTTCATCCATATTTGTTGAGATGCGAGTCGCTATTCCCATAAAATCATACTGCGAGGGAAGCTCGCCGCCGTTTACTATAGCAGCCTTCTTTCCCATGCCCTTTAACAGTTTCTCGAAAGCCAGCTGACAACCTATGGAATCACCTTCCAGCCCGATATGTGATATGATCAAGAATTTTTCGTACTTCTTTATAGCGTCTATCGCTCGATCAAGACTCATCTTCGCTCTTCTCCTTTTTTATGTTATCCAATATTTCATAAACCCTTTTGGCATGCTCTATCGACATATCCTGCCTGAACGTTATCTCCGGGACATACTTCATCTTCATCCTCTCCCCTATCAGCTTTCTTATATAACCCACAGCGCTCTTCAAGGCGTGCCTGGTATTATTTGCGACCTTTTCTTCGCCCAATACGCTGTAGTATACAAAGGCATTCTTTAAGTCTTTTGTAACCTCGACTTTTGTGATCGTTATAAAACCCAGTCTCGGGTCTTTGATCTCTTTCTGCACTATCATGCTGACTTCGCGCCTCAGCGCCTCTTGTACCCTCTCCGGCCTAGCTCCCATTATAATATCTCCCTCTTTAACACTTTGACCCGGTACACGGTTTGCGGTTTTCGGTTTGCGTACAAAAACGCTAACCGCGCACCGCTAACCGTAGCACCTGTTATCACCTGATAAGGCTCTTAGCGAGCTTTCGCTCTTCGGTCTTGTTCTCTATCTTCCCGTCTATCTTGGCAAATAAGATCTTCTCCAAGGCCCTTCCCATGGAGGGCCCGGGTGAGTAGCCTATCTCTTTCATGTCGTTGCCTGTAATAGAGATCTTTGTCCTGTTGTATTTTATCAAGAAATCTCTTATAGCCTTCCTTGAGCGGTCACTCTTGGCCTTGGCCATTAGCAATAAGATCACCTCATACGACAACCCGCGCAGCTTCTTATAGACCTTAGACGCCGGCAATGCCAAGCTGCCTGATAAAAACCTCAATATCTTATCCCCTTCTCCCTTATATGAGAGTATCCTGATCTTGTCGAACCGCCTGAATACGAATCTTTCGCATATGGACCTGGTACTTCTCGTATCAAGATCTTCAAATAGCGCCATCAGGTATATGAGCCAGGTATCGATCGCTCTCTTTTTCAAAAAAGAGCCTTTATACCAGTGACAGGCATCACTTATAGACTTAAAGAGCTCCTTAGATCTTTTATCATGCCTTATCTTGGGGTGTATAAACCTCAATTCGTCGAGCTCGTGCATCCTTGTGATCGCACGCATAGGATCCTCTTCTTTAAGCATGAGGATGAGCTCTTCCCTTATCCTCTGCTTTTCTGTCATGCCGAACATATCTTTCTTTATAGCGGTCTTTATGAGCTCTTCCGTCGGTGAGTCTATCCTAAAACCGTACCTCTGTTCGAACCTGACCGCCCTGAATATGCGCGTAGGGTCGTCTATAAAACTGCCTTCATGCAAGACCGAGATCACGCCTGACTCGATGTGTCTCTGTCCCTCAAAAAAATCTATAAGCTGTCCGAAGTTTTTTCTGTTTATCGACACGGCCATCGCGTTTATCGTAAAATCGCGCCTATATAGATCATCCCTGAGAGAGCTAAACTCCACATCGGGCAGGGCGGCCGGCCGCTCGTACTTCTCCCTCCTGGCCGTCGCCATGTCTACCTTGAACCTATCCTTTCCTGTCAGGCCCCATGGCATAACTACAGTGGCGGTACCAAATTTCTTGTGGATCACAAGAGAGCCTCTTACCTTAGCCGCAAATTCCCTACTGAACTCTATAGCGTTACCCTCTACCACAACATCTGCGTCGTAATTTTTCACACCCATTATAATATCTCTTACAAAACCTCCTGCAACAAAGGCCGCGTAATGCTTCTCCTGGGCCATATCTCCAATAAGTCTCAGAAGATCCATTATCTTTTTTGGCAGTGAATTGTTCATCTTCTTTGCCAAATTTAATATAGGGTGGCGCCCCTTCTTGATCCTTTTATCCACTATCAATCCTTGATGGAGGACCTTCAGCACATCACTTCTTGTAATGACCCCGGAGAGCCTCCCTCGCGCAATAACAGGCAATATACCTGTACCACTTGAGGAGATGAGCTCCTGCACTGCGTAGAAAGGCGTCTTGGGTTTTACAATCTCGATCTTCGTGAACATATACCCTTTTACCCTGGCATGGCCAAACTTTTTGCGAATCGCCTTGTTTATGTTTCTTGTATTTATGACACCCAGGACAGCCCCGTCCTTTGACAAAACAGGGGCACCTTTCAGTCTATTTTTCGACAGAAGCTTCTTGGCGTCCCTTATTTTGGTATCTACATCTATAGCAAATGGCCCGCTCATTATATCCTTGGCCGAGAGGCGGATCTTTACGTTCCTCTTTAAAAGCTTCACAAGTTTCTCTTTAAGCTCCTCCGGATCCGCCCCTATCACCTTTCCGCTCGCGGCAGCCGTGTGACCGGCCCCTCCGAAGTGCTTCAATATCTTGTTTACATCTACTGCCTGTATATGGCTTCTAGCTATGATATTGACCTTAGAATTCACCTGCAGGAGGACAAAGACCACTTTGACATTCTCAATATCCATCAGCTTATGTATGACTGCCCCCAGCTCCCCCACATAGCTTTTCTCGCGACATACGCATATGGCGACCTTTACGCCGTTTATATTGACAATATGCGTAGAGTGGATAAGGCGCACCAAAAACGCCAACTGCTCTTCGGTAAGCTCCCTGTTCAAGTAAGAGGAGACCATATTCAGCCTCGCTCCGCATGACAAGAGAAAACTGACCGCGTCAACATCCCTCTTCGTAGTCGTCCTGAATGTCAAAGAGCCCGTCTCTTCGTATATGGCCAAAAGAAGTATCGTCGCTTCTATGGGTGAGAGTTTTATCTTTCGCCTTTTTATACTATCGAGTAATATTGTAACAGTGGCGCCGAGCTCTTGGTATATATCCTTTGACGGGTCCATATCGTATTCGGTTCTCGGGTGGTGATCATATATAATAGGCTTTATGCCTTCTTCTATCAGTTTCGCGGCTACGCCTATACGTGACATATGCCTCGTATCTACTACTATGAGCCTCTCGATACCCTTTAAGTCGCATTCATTCTCGCTCTCCACCTTTATAATGTCTTTAAAGAGCGAGAGAAACTCTCTGACCGCCGGTTCCGGAGAACCGGGTAACAGCAGCCTCGAATGCGGGAAGAGTTTCTTCGCCGCTATCAAAGAACCCAAGGCGTCAAAATCCGCGTTTGTATGTGTGACTATCAGATCCATAGTTTAAACAATACTAAAATTCGTGTTTCGTTTAGCGGTTTTCGGTTTGCGGTTTGTGCCGATAACCACTAACCGCGGGGCGTGCTAACCGCGTGCTGTTACGGCCGGGGGTGGTACTTGTTGTGTATAGATTTAAGCCTCTCTTTGTTTATATGCGTATAGATCTGCGTAGTGGATATATCGGAATGGCCCAGCAGCTCCTGAACTATCCTTAGATCCGCCCCTCTCTCTAATAGGTGCGTCGCGAAAGAGTGTCTCAACGTATGAGGGGTGATCTTTTTCTTTATATCCGACTGCCTGGCGTATACCTTTACCATCTTCCATAAACTCTGCCTCGATATCCTCTTTCCAAGCCTGGTCAAAAAAAGGCTCTTGTCCGGGTCTCCCTTCTTCGCCAACTTGGTCCTGGATCTCTGCAGATACTTATTCAAAGCATCTTTCGCTTTCCCTCCTAGCGGGATGATCCTCTCTTTAGAGCCTTTGCCGACACATCTTATAAAACCGACGTCCATATTCACGCTGTTCACACTAAGCCCTACAAGCTCAGAGACTCTCATGCCGGTAGCGTAGAGAAGCTCCAAAGACGCCTTGTCCCTTATGCCTCTCCAATTTCTTGAATCCGGGGCAGCTATCAGCTTTTCGACCTCGCTGACATTAAGGGCATTGGGCAACTTCTTCCATAATTTCGGTGACTCCAAAAATGCCGCCACGTTCTCTTTTACATATTTTTCGTTGACCAGGAATTTATAGAATGTCTTTATCGCGGCCAGTTTCCTAGATATAGAATTGGCGGCGAG
>JAZFTF010000078.1:0-2093 GCA_036446495.1 Candidatus Omnitrophota bacterium
GGTCTATGCTTACCGCGATAGGAACTACCGGTTTTAGCGAGATAGTATTTGAGATCGTGGTAATATTGTCGTTCCAGATAATCTATGGTTTCTTATACTATAAGTTGGGCCTGCTCCTGACATCATTTATGATCGGCCTATTCCTTGGAAGCACCTACATGACCAAGAGGCTTAAAGATATCAAAAACAGCTACTCGGCATTTATAAAGATCCAGGTAAGCGTGGTGTTGTATCCTCTCGTGCTTCCATTTATACTTTACTATCTGTCGCAAACAGGGTCCTACAAGATATCATGGATCGGCTCCAACCTTATATTCCCATCACTACCGCTCATAGCGGGTTTTATTGGCGGGCTGCAGTTTCCTCTGGGAAACAAGATATACCTCGAAAACACCCCAGGGGCAGCCGAGACAGGAGGTCTCATATATGGAGTAGACCTCATAGGGGCTTGCGTAGGGGCAGCCCTGGTCAGCGCGTTTCTCATACCGATCATCGGGATATTCCAAACGTGCGTGGCGGTGGGGCTTCTCAATTTTGCAGTATTACTAGCACTCCTCTTTAGTAAAAAATATGGCGACTCATAAGGGCAAAAATATTATTATAGCATTAGCGGTGCTGGCTTCGCTGGTTCTCTTCTTTTTGCTATATAAAGGCCCTCTCGACGAAGGCTTATATTTTGTAAAACGCGTGGTCGATGGAGACACTATTCTGCTCGCAAATGGAGAGCGGGTCAGATACATAGGCATAAATACCCCTGAAACAAAGCATCCGCACAAGCCGGTCGAGCGCTTCGGAAAAGAGGCTTACGAGTATAATAAAGGATTGGTGGAGAATAAATGGGTCCGGCTCGAGTTTGACATCGAAAAAAGAGATAAATATGGAAGGCTGCTCGCTTATGTGTATCAGGAAGATATCTTTGTGAACGCCGAACTCGTCGAAGAAGGCTACGCGCAGATCTACACATTCCCTCCAAATATAAAACACCAGGAGCTTTTTATCAAATTGCAGCGCGAGGCGCGTGAGAGCGACAGGGGACTGTGGGAAGCTGATAGGAGACCTTGACATTAAAAACGAAAGATGCTATACTTACCGTAACTTAATATGATAAGGAGATATAGATGAGGAAACCTGAAGAGAGAAGAAAATTTACCCGCTATGCAATACCGCTTCAAATCACATATATCGTAGATGGCGAAACCTCAGTCCACAAGAGCACAACAAAGAATATCTCGTCACTGGGTATAAGGTTTGAAAGCGCAAAAACCCTAAAAGAAGGCAATACCATCGAGTTGAAACTCGAAGTCCCTAAGGCTCTAAATCCTGTTCACGCCCAAGGCAAGCTTATCTGGGTCAGGAAGGCCACGCTTGAAGATAACTCACCTTTCGACATAGGTATGGAGTTTTTGAAAATAGAAGAAGACAATAAAAACACTTTCTTAAGATTCATGTGCGACCTAGCCTACAAATATGGCCACAAATAGATCATATAGATCATCACCGCTCGTACTTATAGCCCTAGGCTTGATCATGCCATTACTAATCGTTTCCGGGTGCGCCACAGGCATAGCCGGGATCAATCCTCTCGATGCGCCAAAAACGATATTAGATAATCCGCTTGGGACAGACCTGATAAGGATCGGCATGAGCAAACAACAGGTAACGGACATATGGAGCAAACCCGATCAGATAAATCGGCTGGCATCCACTGATGAATGGCAAACACCCAAAGAAGAGTGGGTCTATAAAGGACGTTACACAAAGATCCCTCTCGATAAGAGTTACATGTTCAAGACTAAATACCTTATATTCGATGGGAACAATCTGGTATGCGTCGGAGATGAATCCAAGTGCAAGCTTCCCGATTCAGAGCGCATAAAATCAAAGAAAGAGAGGTGATCGCGTTGACTGAAGAAAAGAAAGATCCTCAAACCGACCAGGAGATACAAGACGGAAAGATCTACGCGGTCATAGCGTATCTGGGCATACTCTGCCTCGTAACACTGATACTAAAGAAAGAGAATAAGTTCGCTCAATTCCATGGAAAACAGGGACTCGTTCTCTTTATCTGCGAAATAGGCGCGCTCATCATCAAT
>JAZFTF010000079.1:0-4090 GCA_036446495.1 Candidatus Omnitrophota bacterium
GGTCCTTCGCGGCTGATTCTAAGATGGAGCGGGGCTTCTGCCTGGATCTGAACGTCATCAGGGTACTCGCGGCCTCCTATCAATTTAAGACGAATCACATCTCCTGACTCCGTCTTTATATAGACAGATTGTTGGATATACCGGGTACATGGAAAAGTTTTCCCCCGGGTGGGCCCTCTCTCTACATTCTTTTTGGCGGCCGGATCTACATACACTTTATGGAGATATATATAACCGTCCGCTTGTACGATCAATCCCGCTCCGGTGATCCTTTCATCTTCTTCGGAACGGAATATCTCAGTTACAGTCGCTCTTACTTCACTGCCTACTATTACTGAGGATCCTTGCTTATGGCCTGTGATCACGCCACCTAACGCCCTCCAGGTATCACTATCTATAAGGTACTCTGCTCTACGCATATCTCTTTGCCACGCTATTACTCTATCGTATTCGAGCCTGTATCTAATGACCCCTTCCCCTACTAATTTCCTCAATTTATCTAATTCGCTGCTTCCCCGTTTCAATGCCTGATCCATCTTCGCTAACAATTCTGCATCATCTGTAGCCTTAAGCGTTCTTACCCCTTCAGGCTCTATACCCTGGAGATCGGTAATTGCGGTCGATGTACGTCTCTTCGCGAATTCGCGCAGCTCTTCATCTAGGGTTCTTACCATAAATCTCTGCGCTAATTTACCTAGGTGTTGAGGCTTACCCGCAAATCCTCCTTCTAATAAAAGCTCCTCTCCCGGAGGAGCATTGGCTTGGGAGCTCAATATGGCCGCGCGTGACATCAAACCTTCATCTGTAACATCCGGGGTCTCTTCAGAATAGCGGTACGCGTTAAAATCCCCGGCCCATGGAGAGATAAACTCCTGCAGCCAGATAGTGCCGCCAAGTTCCGCCGTCAATTCAGTAGCGGCATCGAGCCAATATCTCCTGCTTATCTGGTGATCTGGGTGTTTGTCAGATTCTTCCGGGTTGCATAGAATAAAAGTACCTTTCTTATCCCTACCCATAAACTGGGCATATCGCTGCCTGAGCTGATCAGCTACAATAGCCCTCTCCTCGGATATCAACCTATCTCTCTCTTCTCTGGGCATATCATTATCCAACCTATACTCATAAAATGGCAGGCCTATTCCGTCCAGCGACTCAGGGTGCGTAAGAAACTCCGTATTTATTCCCAATACGCGGGCACCGTCTTTGGCCTCTTTTACTCTTCTTCTTACTTTAGCTACACTATCGGAGTCATCTATCCCAGATATTGGAACCCTCCATCCCGCGGCGGCTACATAACTGAAGATCCTGTTATTGAGTGCATCTCGCGAAGAGAGCGCAAATGGGCTGCCCAGCCCTATCTCTGTATCATCAGCATGTGGCGCATTGGCTACAATGTCGGAGTTTACCGGGTAGAATGATCTCAATGAGCCTATCTCGCTGGGATGGTATATAAAACGCTGCCCAGCTTCGACAGGTATCACATTGCCATCCACGATCCTTTTTAGATTATAGAGAAGAACATATTCAAATTCTTCAGGCAGCTCCGGCTCTACTAGTGTCCGCAATAAAATGGCATTTGCTCTTGCCTGGGCATCAACCGCTTCATCATACGCAACCCTTTCCATCTGCGAAACATGTTGGGCCATCCCTTCACGAACCACATCCCATTCTTCCTTTGTAAGCGGGCAATAAAGATTATAGTTAAATATACGCTGTGGCGTATCGTAGCCTATAACCACTTTTGAAACATGTCCTTTTATGCTCCCAAGCGAGTCATAGAGTATCTGGCGCAGTTCTACACTCGCGCTTCTCCTGTCTTCATGCTGCGGTAATAAGATAATATCCGGGTTAAACTCTCCTAAATCCCCTACAAGCTTCTTTCTATTTGCGCCATCATCCGCTATGTGATAATAGCGTACATCCCTTCCGTCTTCTTCAAACTGTTGTATAAGCATATCGGAATATGTTCGCGCCTCACCTACGCCCGCTTCTAGCACGGCAACCCTCTTCCCTTGCGGAACAGGCGTAGTGCAAACCAAGGGAATGGATTTGTCGCTCAGCAGAGCATTTTTGCCACTCGGGATAACGCTCTCCACCTGACCCAAAACGAGTGAGATATCGAGCATGCCGTTTACAATTTCAAGGTGCGTGACATCCCGCAGCTTGCCCGCTTGGGCAAGCCTTTCAAAACTACGGAGATTCTCCTCCAGCATTGCTAGAGCTCCTAAAGCCTTTTCTTTTATCTCTGCCTTTGTTATACTGCCGGGAGACATAGAAAACCGGGTTCGCAAAACAAATAATTTACCTAAAAGTACATGTGAAATAGCTGTTTTGACATAAGTCGGAATGCCTTTGAGCTTCATATCAATTCCAGCTTGTAGCGCATTCGCGCGAGAAAGGGCTTGTTGTACCCACCCAGAGTCGAGATCACTTCTAAGAGATCGGATCTCCCTTCTTAAATATGCAGACACATCATCAAACGATCTTGCTGCTTCTTCTTCCGGAGCTATCCCTTGGAGGTCAGTGGTTCCGTCCTCCGGCGCGTCGGTCCTTGCGTCACGCAAAACGGTATTTAGGCGTTCCTGTATAGAATCCGCGGGGTCCCACATGGAGAAATAGGACTCAATTATCCTGTCGGCTTTATGTGAAAAATAACTGTAATAGATCAAGACACTCTCCGGGGAGAGGCTTTTGGGCACATGAAACCTTACGCCTTCCGGGCCCAGCTTCCCTGTCAATTCTCTTGCCAGTGACTCTTTATCTTTTTCGGAGACCTTGCTGCCGTCTGTGAATCTTATCGTAAGCTGGACATCCTTTCTTTCGACACCTGATATCTCGATGCCGGCATCCTTACTTGTCTCATCTGCCGACTCTATGCCCTGTAGGTCGGTAGTTGGGCCTTTATAAACTACTACTCCTGTGTCGTCCGGCCCTTCTATAACTAGTTCTACTTTTGTGGGAAACAGATCAGGGGTCGTGATCGTAAGTTTTATAACGGCATCGCCCCTCTTGATAATAAGGGCCTCGCCCCTCTTCCTGCCAAGCTCAAGCCGGCCAGGCACGCCTGCCTGCTCCGCTTTCCTGTCTATGTCTCTCTTGTGCACAGGTATTCTATAGACCTCTTCTCTGTATATGCGTACCTCTCTTGGGGCTTGGGTTACCAGCCTCGCTTGGTTAAACTGCCTCTGGTCACCATGCCCTTGGAAACGCGTTCTGAAGACCATGACATTTATATCGTCGTCCAAGATCACGCCATCTTCCCATCTTTTAATAGGGATAGCGCGTCTGCTTAAATGCCTCCACTGCCCGAGCCTTATTAGAAATTCCCATTGCCGCGCGCCGGCGGCGTCTGTCGCTACTATTCTATCGTATTCCGGAGTAAACTTAAGCTCGCCCCTGTCCAGCTGAAACCTTAAAAGCTCGATCGCTTTCTCATCTACACTTAATGCCTTCTCCATACTTTCGAAGACCTTCGCTAAATTGGTCATCCTCGTTACCATCTCTTTGGATGAGAATTGCCTATAACGGCCGATCAGTTCACTTGCTATTTCCTGAAAGGCGGGCACTCTGTGAACGACCGCCTGTATCCTCAAAAATCCTATCTTGGGCGCTGCCCCGCTCTTTCTCGGCTCTGGGTCACCTCTTAACAACGAATGATAGAGAGAATAGTCGGTCTCCTTCTCGATCCTGGGGGATATGACGACATAAGAGAAGTCCTTATCCTTAAAACGAGGCATTAGGTTACCGGTATGGAATCCGCCCGCTATCAATACCGCCCTCTCTTCGCCTCTCTCTTCCATCACCTTAAGGGCGTTCCTGAAGAAGGCGTCATCGCGCCTTCCCGCTATTTCGTAAAATCTCTCTAACGTCCTCAGGTTCCTGTCTATTACAGGGTTATATGATACGGCCGCTTCTTTTCTGCCGGTATCAGCGGCGACCTTGTTTATGAACTTAGATATCTTTTTGAAGTTATACTCTTTCTTGTGCTGCCGGTAATCATCAAGTTCTTCGGGAGAGAGCTTTAATTCTATGAAGTTCATCACAAGGGAGAGCTTCTTGGTAGTTTCGCGCAATCCTTTTTGAAGCCCAT
>JAZFTF010000080.1:0-5508 GCA_036446495.1 Candidatus Omnitrophota bacterium
GCAAGATCTCTAAGAAGATCCATATGGACGGAGAGGGAGACGATTGATCTCTAGTGGCACCTGTTCATAAAGTAGAAGCCGGCGCCAACGAATAATAGGTTCGCGATCCAGGCGGAGAAGAAAGGCGGGAGCACTCCCGCCTTTCCCATAGCTATGCATACACCCTGTATGCCGAAGAAGGCTACCCCTACCATTATGCTTATCCCGAGCCCTACCAAGAGCCCGCCGCGCTGCATCATGAAGCCGAAGGGCGCGGCGACCAAGAGGACAGCGATACTCACAAAGGGGAGAGCCGTTTTATAGTATAGATCGACCAGCAATTTTCTGGTCGTAGTCGAGTTTTTTATCGCGAACTTATTTATATAGTCTTTTAGCTGTTTGTATGTCATGAATTCAGGGAGCCTTCCCTTCTGTGCGAAGTAGCTTGGCTTCTCTCTTATATCCATGACCCTTCTGCGGAAAGAGGTGGGGATCCCTATGATATAGCCGGCCTTGTCGAGCCTGTACATGGTGCCGTTCTCAAAGACCCAATTGCCGTTTTTCCAGAATCCGCGCGCGGCTGAGATCTTCATAACGAGGTTCTGGTCCTTATCGTTTTTGTGTATGATTATATCTTTTAGCACTTTAGTCTTCCTGTTGAATTCCCGCGCGTATATTATCCTATTATCCGATCCGAATACCGCGATGTTTTCTATGATGATCCTTTGTTTCTCTTCTATGTTCTTTATCTTTTCATCCCTTATTTCGGTGGATATAGGCATGAGCTCCGGGACGACCCTATCATTTACTATTAATACCGTAATACTTAAGAGCGCGGTCATGACAATAAGCGGTGTCAATACATTCCAAAGGCTCACCCCGCTCGCGCGCATCGCGGTAAGCTCATTGAACCTTTTTAAATTGCTTAATGTATACATGGTCGCCAGAAGAGCCGCCATTGGCGCTACCTGGACGAATATAGTCGGGGCGAACGTGCCGTAATATACCAGAGCGGTCTGCAATGTGATCTGGTTTCGCATCATCTCATCTATATAGTTAAAGAGGTCTATTATGACATAAAGAAGTATAAACGCGGCGATGCAGTATATAAGCGACATAGTGTATTCTTTTAGGATGTAGCGGTCTATTATCTTCATGGCTTATTTTCTCGCTGTTTTATAAAAGAGGAATACCCCTATTATCATGAATATTATATTGCCGAGCCACATAGAGAGCCATGGGGCGAATATCTTTTTTATGGCGCATATGTTCCCGGTGGCAAGCAGGAGCCAGTAGATTATGAGTATGGCGAGACTTATTCCGAAACCGATCGACTTTTCGCTCCTGTGGGTCTTGACGGCTATCGGAAGACCGATCAGCATAAATGCGATGGTTGAGAAGGAGAGGGCGATCTTCTTGTGTATCCTGGTCAAGATGGGGCTTACGTCGGCTATTCCGATGGATCTGATCTCTTCCATTTCCTGTCTAAGCTCATGGAAAGTCATATCTTTTGTCTTCTTCTTGATATTCTTGCTGGTCTTCTTCGGCTCCTTGAGGTTCATAGTCATATAATAAGTCTTGAAGTTCAGTTTATAAAAGTTGGTTGGATCGGTCGGGATAGGCTCTTCGCTTGTTCCGTCTATCAGTTTAAGTTTTACTATCCTCTCTTTCGGGATCGGTATGAATTCACCCCTTGCCGCCACTATCGTCCTTGTGGGCTTATCTTTTTGCGGCTGGTAGATGCGGATATTTTTCAAGTGGTTGCCGTCTATCTCATAGATAAATATTATGTAGTCTTTAAAGCCCCGTATGAATGTACCGGCCTCTATATACGCGGCCGGGCTCCTCAACCCGATATCCCTCATCGTTTTTCGAGTCTCGAGATGGGCCTTTGGCACGAGCTTGTCATTCATGTATAGAGAGCATACGCTCAATACCAGCCCCATTACCAGTATAGGCGCTGCTATCCTGTACAGGCTCAGGCCGCTCGCCTTCATCGCGACGATCTCATTGTCGCTGGAAAGCTTCCCGAAGACCATTATAGATCCGCAGAGCGCGGCCATAGGTATGGTGTAGCTTAGAAGGTATGGGACGAGAAAGAAGAAGAGTTTCATTACATAGAAGGGCTCGACGCCTTTATTGATGATCATATCGATGACCTTTATGATATTACCGGCGAGCATGACGAATGTAAAGACCGCCAGGGATAATAGAAAGGCGTTTATAAACTCGAAGAGTATGTAGTTTCGCAGTATCTTCAAATCAGATACCCCTTGCCAGCGCGGCGATCATTACGCTCTTAGCGCCGGCTCTTTTCAAGGTTTTAGAGGCTTCGTTTACCGTAGCGCCCGTTGTATATACATCATCGATTATCAAAATATTCTTCTCTTTTATCGTCTTGGGATGCTTCACCGAAAAAGCCTTTTTAAGGTTATTTTGCCTCTCGGCGCGCCTGAGGCCCGATTGAGGTTTTGTCGCCTTTCTCTTCACGAGGCAGGAAGAGACGGGCACTCCGTACTTTTTAGATAGCGCAAGAGACAAGAGGCGTGATTGGTTAAAACCCCTTTCTCTCAATCTTGACCGGTTAAGAGGCACCGGCACTATAGTATCTATCCGGGACATATCTATATTATCATCGACGAACTTACACATAAGCGGGGAGAACCTATCGACCAAAGAGAGAACCCTTTTATATTTGAATTGATGTATCGCCTCTTTAAGTATCCCCTCATACCGGCAAGCGGCAGTCCCGCGCTCATTCTTCTCTATCTTGGAGAAGCATTCGTCACACAACCCCTTATTCTCTATCATCTTCTCACCGCATGTGCAGCACGATAAAGGGTATATGAGGTTCAGAAACGCTCTCCCGAAGGACAAAACCTGCTCTTTCATTGGCTATAATAATATCACTATAGTGTAGTTTTGTCAACGATAGCGCCACCGGAGGCTCGCCATGCTCTCAAAGCTACATTTATGTCTTTACCAATGCGCTGCTGAAATTTTCGCGGGTCCTGTCAACGGAGAGCCCTTATAGTTATTCGCGGGGCATGCCAGGGGCATGCCAATAGAATGCTAACAGTTGCGGCGTCCCAGCCACCAACCCAAAGCGGGGACACTTTACATATATATCAGGTGATGGGGCCACTTTACATATATCAATAATTGTTATTAAGTAAAATGGCCCCATATGAGTAAAATGTCCCCGTAAACGTACTCGTTGCCACCCGCGAAAATTTCCCCGGTGCGCTGTTTTATGTACCTTGCTTACAAATTATATATATGCTAGAATATCCACACTAATATGGGAAAGATAGCGATACCGGTTATCCTTTTCGTGCTTGCGCTTGCTGTATTTACCTACCAGGCGAATGTCGTCGGCCTTGAATTCAAGGGTGATGAGAGTTTCTATTTCCAGAGCGCGAAGCAGATGCTCGATACGGGAGACTGGGTCACTCCTTACTATTTTGATACACCGAGATTCCAGAAACCACCTCTCTTTTACTGGATAGTAGCGTCTTTCTTCAAGATCTTTGGCATAGACTGGAGCTCTTCGAGACTCCCTTCGGCCATATCGATGGCGCTTGTTGTGGCGCTCACCTATGTGTTGGCTCTCAGGTTTTATGATAAGAGTGCTGCGATAATGGCTTCGCTTATCATGATAAGCACCATAGCAACGTTCAGGTACGCGAGGCTCGCGCTTCCCGAGGCTTTTTTTTTATTACTCCTTTCCTTGACCATATTCTTGTTATTGAATAGGCGGTATTACCCCGCATATGTGGTAATGGGATTTGCGTTCTTGATAAAAGGCCCGGTAGGCATTATCTTGCCGCTATTTATCATGGCTGCGTATAGATATAGCATGGGGGAGAAGGGCTTCTTTAAAGAGATAAAATTGGTGCCGGGAATTGTGATAACGCTCGCCATAGGCCTTCCCTGGTATCTGGCGATGATAAAGATACACGGTCTCTCTTATCTGGATCACATATTCTACAGGGAGACGATAGAGAGAATAAGCGGATTTAGTTTCGGAAAGATATTCTATTTTTTACCGGTCATTTTTATATTCTATTTACCGTGGTCGTTCTTTTTGATACCTTCTATGAAAAATACTGTCGGCGAGATATCGCAAGGCAGTAGGCCTAAGGATGGAGCGGTCTTCTCGCTCGTATGGTTCTTGGCAGTGCTTATATTCTTTACATTCCTCGGCGAGAAGCACAGGCATTACATGCTGGCCGCATCTGTGCCGCTTGCGATCATGCTGGGGCATTACTTCTCAAGGCTGTTTTTAGAGAGAGGTGTCAAGAGAGCCCTGGCCCTATTTGTGCCGTTTTTGTTATCTTTCTTTATTTACGAGGCTGTTATGATCGGCATGGGAAGAGAGATCGGGGGCATTACGGCCATATTTAAAGATAATGCTTACAACATAGAGAAGTCCGATACGGTGGCTATCGGGTCTCACACCATAGTTCCCCAGGAACTTGAGATCTCTGTAAACCATCCTGTTGAGAAGTTCTGTTATAAATGGCCGGACCGCCGCAGGAGCGATCAGGTCACGACAGAGAGGATAAACCGCGTTCTTTTTGGGGATGGAAGAGTCGCGTATCTTTTGATAAAAAAGACCGATTTTTATAAGCACATAACCCCGAGCACAAAAAAGAGATTGACAATCTTAGAGAAGGGGTATATGTATAGTAAAGGCGTGGGTGCAGCGCGCATCTTTGACGCGATGAGCATATTTACCAAGAAGGCCTTCCTGGATCTTTTCAGGGATGAGGTATATTTCGTAACCAACAAAGAGGATATATAATATGAAAGATGTATTATGCGTAATACTCGGAGGGGGCATAGGATCGAGACTCTTTCCGCTTACAAAGCAGAGGTGCAAACCCGCGGTCCCACTAGTCGGTAAGTACAGACTTATCGATATCCCGGTGTCGAACTGCCTCAATTCCGGCCTTGACAGGATCTCCATACTGACGCAGTTCAATTCGGAGTCTCTAAACAAGCATATCACCAGGACATATAAGCTCGACTACTTCAGCCAAGGTTTTATAGAGATAATGGCGGCTGAGCAGTCGATGGAGAACATGAACTGGTTCCAGGGGACTGCGGATGCCGTAAGACGCTGTCTTAAACACTTCAACGATCCGCGCATAAAGTATGTCCTTATACTATCGGGAGACCAGCTCTATAAAATGGACTTGGGTAAACTGCTTGATGCGCACCTAAAGAACGGCGCTGAAGTAAGCATTGCGTGCAATCCCGTAAATCCGGAAGATGTATCTCGCTACGGCATAATGGATGTAGGCAAAGACTGCAGGATAAAGGCCTTTGTCGAGAAGCCTAAAAATGAGGAGCAGGTCAGAAAGTTTGCTTTCAACCTCAATGGCAAGTCGACATTTCTTGCCTCTATGGGTATATACCTTTTCAATAAAGATACCTTGATAGAGATCCTTACCAATTCGGACAAATTAGATTTTGGCAAAGAGATCATACCGGACAATTTTAGCACAAAGAAGACCTACGCCT
>JAZFTF010000081.1:0-2963 GCA_036446495.1 Candidatus Omnitrophota bacterium
GCTACACCTATCCAATAGAGATTTATATACATCTTTAGTCTTCTTGAAAACATGATCTTTTACTCCTTTTCCCGCTCGATCTTCTCAAGCTCTTTATCAAGCTCTTTGATCGCGGCCTCGAGCTCATCCGCCTTAGGCGTGACACCGTGAAATTTATTGTTATGCTCTATGAAAGAGACCCCTTTACCCTTTATCGTATCGGCTATGATTATAGTGGGCCTCTTCTTCGTCCCCTCTGCCTCATCTAGGGCGTCCATAAGATCTTTGATATCGTGGCCGTCTACCTCGATAGCGTGCCACCCAAATGCCTCCCATTTAGACCTCATATATATAAGTTCTTTAACGTCGCAGCAGAGCCCGTCTATCTGAAACCGGTTTCTATCCATTATGGCACAAATGCTGTCAAGGTTATAGTGCGCAGCGGTCATGGCCGCTTCCCATATCTGGCCCTCGTTCGATTCTCCGTCGCCTATTAGGCAGTATACCCTTGAAGGCTTCTTGTCCAACCTCAAACCGAGGGCCATGCCGTTAGCTATAGAGAGCCCTTGCCCCAATGAACCGCTGGATACCTCAAGCCCCGGAAGGCCTATCTGGGGATGGCCCTGCAGGCGGCTGCCCATCTTTCTCAATGTCCAAAGCTCTTCTCTGGGGAAGAATCCCACATCGGCCAAGACCGCGTAGAGCGCAGGGCAACCGTGCCCTTTTGATAGTATAAACCGGTCTCTTTCACTCCAGCTTGGGTTCTTCGGATCAAACTTGAGTTTATATTTGTAGAGGGCGAGCAGTATCTCAACTTCCGATAGAGAACCGCCCGTGTGGCCACTCTTTGCCTTCTCGAGCATCGTCAATATGTCTTTGCGTATGCTTACGGCTTTTCGCTTTAGTTCTTTTATGCTTGGTTGTCCTGTCTTCATCGTTTTTTTAACTTTTCCTTTACGCTTGCCTGTTCCGGATCGAGCTCCAAAGATCTTTTCCACGCCCTCTTTGCCTCTTTTTTCATTCCTTTTTGATAATAGACATCTCCCAAATGATCATGAATCACGGGGTCATCCCCTATAAGCTCGGCCGCCTTTTCCAGCTCCGCGAGCGCCTTATTAATCAAGCCTTTTTTAAAATAGGTCCATCCGAGGCTATCTATGTAAGCGCCATTTTCCGGATCAAGCTTTAGCGCCTTATCGATAAGACTTACGGCCTCATCGAGGTTGGCACCATCTTCGGCGAACATATAGCCGATATAGTTGTAGGCATCGGCGTACTTAGAATCGAGCTCTATGCATTTCCTGAGTTCGACCACAGCCTTCTTTTTTTTACCGCCACGCTCATAAGCGGCACCCAGATAAAACCTCAAGTTTGCGTTCGCCGGATTGAGATCCACGGCGCTCTTGTAGTAAACAGCGGCGTTCGCGTATTCTTTAAGGGCCGAATAGGTAAAACCAAAAGTTATAAAGAGCTTGCTATCCTCAAGACCAAGCGCTTCAGCCTTTTTTAACAGTGCCGCAGCGTCCTCGGGCCTCTTTTCAGAAAGATAGATATAAGCCAGTTCCACATATCCACCCACATCTTTGGGCTCGAGTCTCAGCAGGTCCTGATACTGGCGGATAGCATCATCGATCATTCCATGTTGGTAATAGATACTGCCGAGATTGCGATATACCCTATTATTTAAAGGATCTTTGGCCAGGGCCTCTTCGTAATACTCTATCGCGCGCTCTGGGTCCTTTGCCAGATCGTAAAGGACCCCTAGGGCGAGATAGCCCTCTATGTAGTCGGGTTTTAGCTTGATTACGGTCTTGAGCTCTTCAATGGCCAGATCCAGCTTGCCAAGTTTAGAATAGATCAGCGCTAGATTAAAATGGAGAAAGGGCGAGTCTTTCTCGTTTTCCAGGAGCTTCTGGTAGATACCCGCCGCTTCTTCCATCTCCTCCTGAACTACATAGAGATCGGCAAGTGACGTCAACGCCTCCAAGCTGCCAGGGTCCAGCCTTATTATATCCTGGTACTCCTCAGTAGCCTTGTCAAACCTCCTCTGTGTTGTATATATCAGAGCTAAGAGAACGCGAGGTTTGACACCATCCGGATCAAGCTCTTTGGCGAGTTCGAGGTGCTTTGCGGCGTCCTCGAGCTCGTTCTTTAAAAGATAATCGGCGCCTAACCTCGTATGTATAGCCCCTGGGGCGCTGTCGTATTTAAGCGCCTCTTTATATTCTTCTATAGCCTCGTCTATCTTGCCTTCGTTGTCAAAGATGACTGCCGTAGCGTAATGCGCTAAGGCCGATGACTCCGCAGTCGTAGGAGCAACATCGCTTACGAAGAAAGAGAATATCTTCTTGCGTGAAAGATCTTCTACTGAACCGGAAGATGAGCAACCGGTACTGCAAAAATTGACGGCTAATACTATGGCTGCTAATATTAAAACTGTTTCTCTCATATGGTCAGCGATCAACGATTTTTCTTCTTGTGTCTGTCCCGTCTTAAGCGTTTCTTCCTTTTGTGTTTTGCCATCTTACGTTTCTTGCGCTTTCTGCCGCACGGCATATCCTGCTCACCCCCTTCGTGTCAGTAGATGACCTTATTCAGCGGGTACTCTACTATCCCCTGGGCCCCTGCCTTTTTTAGCTTGGGGATTATGACCCTTACCACCTTCTCCTCGAGGATAGTATCCACGTCGAACCAATCTTCTTTATTGCCGGACCTGTGATAGAGCGGCGCGACCGTGGGCTTCTTTAAAGCGGGTAATATATTAATCACTTTTTTTAGGTCTCTCTTTATCACGTTCATCTTGAGCCCTACTTTACTCTCTGCCTGTATGGCGCCTTTAAGCAATAGCGCTATATTATCTATCTTCTCTCTCTTCCATTTATTTTTATATGCGGCCTTATTCGCTATTAATTGCGTAACAGATGTACAGATAGTATCCACTATCCGGAGATTGTTGGCCTTGAGACTGGATCCGGTCTCTGTAA
>JAZFTF010000082.1:0-2338 GCA_036446495.1 Candidatus Omnitrophota bacterium
ATTTCATTATTTTATAACACCTAAAAATAAAATAAAATATTCAGGCCATTTTCAGACAAGATAGGCCGTTGGCACAGTTTTGAGTACAAATATGTTGCAAGAATCCTTTTTTTAAAGTAAAATAAGGTTACTATTATGGCAGATAAAAAGAAGAAGTTACTGATAGTAGATGATGAGCCCGATATGCTGGCCGTGATGGTAGCTATACTGCGTAACGGCGGCTATGACGTCATACAGGCTTCCTGCGGAGATAAGGCCATAAGCCTGGCAATGTCAGAGCATCCGGATCTCATACTTCTAGACATAAAAATGCCTGGGATGGACGGCGTAAAAACCACAGACGTTCTAAAGAATAATCCCGAGACTAAAAATATCCCTATAGCCTATCTCACGAATCTTGTAGAAGAAGATGAGGTGCTTGACGGCCATGTTCTGGGAAGCAAGATAGGCAATCTGTACTTTATACCCAAAACATATAAAGCCGAAAAGATAATAGAGATGGTCCAGCAAAACCTCGATAGCAGCGAAAAGAAGACGGGTTAGACGCGAATATATCCTTATGGCTAATATCAGGATAAGGCTCAACAAGGCCGAGTGGATGACCGTATATATCCTGGGTGGTTTCCTCTTTGTGGAACTGCTTGTCCTTCTGTCGCTGGTCCATTTCGCGAAATTCCCGATATTCATACCCCTCTTCATAAAGGCTCTAAAGCTCCTTACCCCTGTATTTCTCGCCATCAACGCGGCGTTCTTGCTTGCCATAGGCTTCGTTAAAGGAAAATCTCTGATAGTGAGCTCCTGGAAAACCTACTTCTCCGAGCTCCTGCGATTCTTTGGCTTCTCTCTTCTGGTAACCATAGCGTTAATGACAATATCCGCTCTGATCGGCGCCCTGCTCGGCCTTATGGCAGATCGCTTGAACGAGGCCTCCTCAACGGGCGGATTCATTGGGGCGTTGAGAGAATGGGTACAACAGAACTTCCATTAAACAAATGAGGGTGTAAAACACCCAAGCAACGGCGAGACAAAATTAACGAAACCATTGCAATTTTTTCCCAATTAATATATACTAATTGTAAGATAGGAAGCCTCACGTGCTTGCGCATGAGGCGGAACCCCGCACCAGTCCCGCACCAGTTCCGCTTCGCGGCACGATGCGGGACTGGTGCGGGGTAAGAGGTGCTTTATGTTTTACATATTAGTATTCAGCGGTTTAGCCTTCTTTGTTTTCGGAGTAGCTTCTACCCTCTATAATTCCCTGAAGATCCAGCGGGAATACGAACTCATCACCACCGAACTTGTCAGGACCGATAGCTCCCTGCACGATCTTGAGGTAAAATACGTGGAGAGCCAGAGCGAGCTAAAGATGTTCAAAGTCAATATAGAGGCTTCGAGTGGATGGACAAAAGAAGGCATCAGCGGCACACACGGCGAGCTTGAAAAGATGAAAACCGAGTATATCCGCGTAAAACTGAGGACCGAAAAAGAAAAGCCTTTCGATGTGCTTAAAGTACAGGAGAAGTGCAACAAACTCATCAAGGAATCAGAAGAGTACAACAAGCTGCTAACAGAGAGAAATGGCGAGCTCTCCAAACTAAAAGACATCTTCGATGACATTAGAAAACAGCTGGAAGTCAACCAACTAGCGCTGTCGGCCACGCAGGAAGAGCTTAAGGGGCTCAAGGCCCCCGCGGAGACACAAAAAAGATTAAAAAACGTGGTAGAAGAGCTCGAAGTATTAAAAGAAAATAGGAAGGCGCTAAAAGATACAAAAAAAGATGGTGGCGAAACAATAATAGACGCGATTACGCCTAGTCAACAAGACGAAAAAAAGCCCAGCCCCCCGCACGATAATAAGGACAACGATATCTATGATGATGCAAGCAGAAGACACCTTGAGACCATGAGGTCATTCCTGCATTCACTCGATGATAAACCCGTAGAAGACTACAAATTGGAAAATAACGACATCCCTAATGGAGAATAAAAAACCTCTTCCTGCATCTTTTAAACTGGCGCTTCTTCTATTCTTCATCTCTCTCCAGTGTTTTCTAGGAGCGCTTTATATAAAGGAAAGGGAGAGTTATTATAAACTAGAGTCTGAGATCTCCGGCTCTCTTAAGATATCCGGCCTCGCTTCAGAAAATCTTCCTTCACAGGTGAAAGATAGAGGATATTCTGAAATACACGACACCTTTATCGATGCTGCCGGACCCTTAAGGACTGTCTCCTCTTTTGAGAAAAAAGCGAGCAAGAGTGCCATCATGAAAGAAAGGGCCTCTTCCTACCAGCATGACTACCAGCCTAAGCCCATAGTTAAAAAGATGAACGGGACACT
>JAZFTF010000083.1:0-9386 GCA_036446495.1 Candidatus Omnitrophota bacterium
GACGAAGAAGAGCAGTAAGAGAAAAAGATTCTTGCGGGGGATGGCCCTCGCAAGTAAAGGTGATGCAAAGAAATTAAAGAGGCAGATGCCTTATTGGTGAAAACAAGAACGGTTAGCGGTGTTCGGTTTGCGCAAACCGCAAACCGATAACCAAAAACCGCGAACCGCTTAAAAAGGAGGAAAGAATGACTAGAGTAAGACGCGCACCGACATCTCATCGCAGGCACAAAAAGTTCCTAAAGTTGGCGAAGGGGCAATTTAGCGGAAGGTCCAAGCTTTATAGGACAGCCAGGGAGTCCGTACAGAAGGGTATGGCCTATGCCACTAGAGACAGAAAGCTAAGAAAGAGAGAGTTCAGGAGTCTCTGGATAGTCAGGGTAACCGCCGGCTGCAAAGCGTGCGGGATCTCCTACAGCAAGTTTATGGGAGGCTTAAAGAAGTGTAAGGTGGATCTCAACAGGAAGATGCTTGCAGAAGTGGCGCTTGTGGATGAGAAGGCTTTCGAGAAGATAGTGGCGCTCGCGAAGAGCGAGTAACAAGATGGCCGGGAGATACCATGGAAGACAATAGATTACGTAGAATCGAAGATGGCGCCCAGAAAGAGATAGAGGCCGCCAAGACAGGCGAAGAGCTAGAGGCGGTAAGGATAAAGTACCTCGGGAGAAAAGGGCTCTTTACAGATTTTTTAAAGGCGATGAAAGAGATCCCCCAAGAAAAGCGTGCGGAGACAGGCGCAACGGCCAACAAGCTTAAGACAAAACTGACGAAACTGCTAGAGAGCAAACTGATGGCACTCGGGAAGAGTCGCTCGGCGACGGTATCCTCGATAGACGTCACCATGCCCAGCGCCAGAGAGGCACGCCTCGGGCATAAACATCCGATCACAAAGACGATAGAGAAGATAAACGAGATATTCGTTGGGTTGGGTTTTAGGATAGTCGAGGGGCCCGAGGTAGAGACGGAATACTATAACTTCGAAGCCCTGAATATCCCGCTCGAGCACCCCTCCAGAGATGTGTTCGACACGTTCTATATAAATGGCCCCACGCTTCTCCGAAGTCAGACATCGACGGTGCAGATAAGGGTCATGGAGAAAGAGAAGCCACCTCTCCAGGTTCTCGCCCCGGGAAGGGTCTTTCGGCCCGACGCAGTCGACGCAAGCCACTCTTTTATGTTTCATCAAGTAGAAGGATTTATGGTCGATAAAAACATAAGATTTTCCGACCTCAAGGGTACGCTGTCACTTTTTGCACGGCAGATGTTCGGGGAGAAGACCAAGATAAGGTTCAGGCCGCATTTTTTTCCATTCACTGAGCCGAGCGCCGAGGTCGATGTCTCCTGTATTATGTGCGGTGGTAAAGGCTGCCGCGTCTGCAGCTATAAAGGGTGGCTGGAAATATTGGGTGCCGGCATGATAAATCCAAAGGTTTTCAAGGCGGTAGGTTACGATGTTGATAAATGGACCGGTTACGCGTTTGGTATGGGCGTCGAGAGGATCGCCATGCTGACATATGGGATAAATGATATACGACTCTTCTATGAGAATGATATCAGGTTTTTAAGGCAGTTTTAATGAGGAGATCATGAAAATACCTTATAGCTGGTTGAAAGATCATGTGAATTTTGGCACGCTCAAAGCCGAAGAGGTAGCTGAAAAGCTGACGATAATCGGCCTGGAAGTCGTAATGATCGAGAAGAATTTCGGAGACTCTATATTCGATATAGAGGTCACCCCAAACAGGCCCGACTGCCTGAGTATTCTTGGCATAGCGAGAGAGGCCGCGGCGTCTATGAACAAGAAGCTAAAGATGCCTAAGGCAAAAGAGTTAAAAGCGGTTATAAAAGAAAAGCCTACCATAGAAATAAGAGACAAGAAACTCTGCCCGCGGTACACGGGACGAATAATAAAGAACGTCAAGGTCGCCCCTTCACCAAAATGGCTTTCAAGCAAACTAGAGAAGATGGATCTTCGCTCCGTAAACAACGTCGTGGATGTGACGAACTTTTGCCTATTTGAGACGGGGCAGCCTACGCACGCTTTCGACTACGATAAACTCAAAGGAAGGATCATCATAAGGCGAGCCCGTAAAGATGAAAAGATGGTCACGATAGATGGCAGGGAGAGGGCCCTCGACCCTGATATGCTCGTTATAGCCGATGAGGAGAAGCCAATAGCCCTGGCGGGCGTTATGGGCTCTAAAGAGACAGAGGTTACCGAGAAGACAAAGAACATACTATTCGAGAGCGCCTACTTCGAACCAATCTCCATACGCAGGACATCGAGGAGGCTCGGCCTTATATCTGAGTCGTCCTATAGGTTTGAAAGGTCGGTCGACATGGGGGGGATTGTCTCTACTTCTAACAAAGCATGCGTTCTTATTATAGAGCTATGCGGCGGAAAGCCCGGACCGATACAGGATGCAGGTACCAAGGACCCCAAGATAGTAAAGATAATGCTAGCGCCAGAGAAGGTCAAAAGAATACTTGGGGTCGATATATCAGATTCGGCTATAAAGAAGGCATTATTATCTCTCCAGCTTGACGTGGAACCTTCTGGCAAGAGGGCCATGGTTGTATCTGTGCCGACATTCAGACAGGACCTTAAGACCGACGTCGATCTTGTAGAAGAGATAATCAGGATGTATGGATATGACAGGCTTAAGTCGACGATGCCGACAATAGTGGGGCACCCTGAGAGGGTCGAGAGGCCTAGAGAGCTTTTGAACACGACCAGGGACACCCTTGTGGCGCTGGGGCTCGATGAGATCATAACCTACAGCCTTGTGGCTAAAGACGAAGCGGGTTATATAGAAAAGACAAAAGAAGAAGAGACGATAGTGATACAAAACCCGCTTAGCATAGAACAGGAGATCATGAGGCCGACGCTTATACCCGGTATCCTACACACAGTTATATGGAACCTGAACAGGGGCAACAAAGACCTGATGATATTCGAGGCTGGCAGGACGTACTCGAAGAGAGGCAAACATTACAAAGAAGAAGAGAGCCTGTCGATAGCGTTCGCCGGAGAGAGAGGGGCTAGCTGGGAAGACAGGGCCCAGTTCTCATTTTTCGACATGAAGGGGGTCTTGGAGATCCTCTTCGAAAGACTGGGTGTCTCAGGCGTCATATTCAATAATGAGGGTTTTCCCGCCTTCCTGACAGGAGAAGCGGCTGCTATAGAAGTATCTAAGGAAGGGATAGGGTTCTTGGGAGGGGTAAGACAGGAGGTTCTCGACAAGTTTGGCATAAAGACCGAGACCCTTGTCTGCCAGATATCCCTGGATAAGCTCTTCAAGTATGTGGATCTCGTTAAAAGATTCAAGGAGATGCCCAAGTTCCCATCCGCAAAGAGAGATATATCAATAATAATAAAAAAGGATGTATCATACCATACTATCACATCAACGATGAAACAGGAAGGTGGGGAGCTCCTGGAGAACATCGAGCTCTTCGACCTGTATGTCGGGCCGCAGATACCGCATGACTCAAGAAGCCTTGCCTACTCGATCGAATACCGGGCCCAAGACAGGACGCTTATTGACGACGAGGTCGCGCGCCTGCATGGCAAGGTCTGTGACGCCCTTGTGCAGAAACTCGGAGCGACGATAAGGTAGCATGAAGGATACTTCTTGAAAAATAGCCCGGGCGGGGTTATAATGAAATTAGAAGGTCCCCTGCTGTGTTCGTAATGGTTTGATATATTTGATCCAACAGAATCGTAAATGGGAACCTAACTTCGCTTCAAGCGTCTTAGCTTCGCGAGAGGGTACCCACCTATACTTACGGGGTTCGAATTATCAATCCAGACGGCACGGCGGGGTTATTTTTTTCTACAGGGAGAGGAAGATGGATCTGTTCGAGGACAATAAAAAGACGACCAAGAAAGCGAAAGAGGTCCCGGCGCCGTCCTTCGACTTCGCTCAGGACGGCCTTGAGCAAGCGAAGCGCGCCGAAAGGCCGCTCGCGGTGAGGATGAGGCCGAAGACGCTCGTAGACTTTGTAGGCCAAGAGCATATACTGGGCGAAGGAAAGCTCTTAAGGCGCGCGATAGATGCCGACAGGGTCTCATCCTTGATCTTATACGGTCCTCCCGGCACGGGCAAGACCACCCTGGCCTATCTGATAAGCAACATCACAAAGTCGCATGTCGAAAAGATAAACGCCACTACCAGCAACGTCGCCGAGATGCGCGCGATCCTCAGCCGGGCAAAGGACCGGATGAAGCTCGACGGTAAAAGAACCATATTTTTTATAGATGAGATACACAGGTTTACAAAGGCTCAGCAGGACGTTCTGATGCCGGATATCGAAGAGGGAAACCCCATATTGGTGGGGGCGACCATACACAATCCTTATTTTTCCATTATCTCACCGCTTATTTCGCGCTCTCAAGTATTCGAATTAAAGAAGCTTACAGAAGATGATATAGAAGAGATCCTCAGAAGGGCTCTCCGAGACAGAGAGAAGGGCTTGGGGGAGATGAAGGTCGAGGCAAATAAAGAAGCGCTAAGGCATATAGCCAAACGGTCTGAGGGCGACGCTAGGCGCGCGCTGAATGCCCTGGAAGTGGGTGTCCTTACGACGAGGCCGGACAAGAAAGACGTGGTCCATTTTGATCTGAAGTCGGCAGAGGAGTCTATACAGAAGAAAGCGGTCTTCTACGACAAGGACGAAGACGGCCATTACGATACTATCTCAGCTTTCATAAAAAGCATGCGCGGGTCAGACCCGGATGCCGCGCTCTACTGGCTTGCCAAGATGATATACGCGGGCGAGGACCCGAGATTCATAGCCAGAAGGATCGTTATATGCGCCGCGGAAGATGTGGGTAACGCCGACCCGCAGGCGATCGTCATGGCCAATGCCGCATTCCAGATCTCCGAGTTTGTCGGGATGCCGGAGGCGAGGATTCCCCTGGCGCAGGCGACCGTCTATATAGCCTGTGCCCCAAAATCGAACGCGGTATACATGGGGATAGAGAAGGCTCTTAAGGACGTAGAGAGGACCCGGGTGCAGGAAGTGCCAGACTACCTCAAAGACTCGACCGCCGACGGAGAAGGGAGATCCGGCCACGGAGAAGGGTATAAGTACGCGCATGATTACGACGACCACTATGTGGAGCAGGACTATATGCCCGAGAAGAAGAGATATTATATGCCGACAACGATCGGATACGAAAAGAAGATAAAGGACTGGCTTGATTATCTAAGAAAAGGGAAGCGCTAATGAGGAAGAAAGGATCTACGATGAACAAGAAGGGGCTTATTCTGTTGTCGGGAGGCCTCGATAGTACTTTAGCGGCTAAGATCTTGTTAGAACAAGGCATAGAGCTAGAAGCCATTAATTTTTTAACATGTTTTTGTACCTGCACTAAAAAAGGCTGTAGGAACGAGGCGACGAAGGTCTCCGAAAAGTTTGGCCTTAAGCTTAAAATCCTGAACGTCACAAAAGAGTATCTCGAGGTCATACAAAACCCCAAACACGGCTATGGCAGGAATCTAAACCCATGCCTGGACTGCAGGATATTTATGTTTAAGAAGGCAAAAGAATACATGAAAGAGATAGGTGCGTCTTTTATTGTCACAGGTGAGGTCTTGGGGGAGAGGCCCATGTCTCAGCGTCCTAATGCAATAGCTATAATAGAGAGGGAATCCGGCTTAAAGGGGGCGATCGTAAGGCCGCTTTCAGCTAAACACTTTGAACCGTCAACACCAGAAAAAGAGGGGATCATAGAGCGCGATAAACTGTTAGATATACAGGGTAGGTCCCGCAAGCAACAGATCGGCCTGGCGCAGCATTATAATATAACCGATTATCCATGTCCCGCCGGGGGGTGTCTCTTAACAGACCCTGGTTTTGCGTCTAGGGCCCGCGATCTATTGCGCTATAACACCTTTTCTATGGATAACATATTACTTTTGAAAGTAGGACGGCATTTTAGGCTGAACCCCAAAGATAAGCTTGTAGTCGGCAGGAATGAAGAAGAGAACGAAAGGATTTTGGCAATGGCAAGACCGGCGGACATGCTCTTTGAGCCCAAGGATATACCGGGCCCGGTGGGGCTATTGCGGGGGGAGGGCAACAGCAGTGAGATACTTACCTTCTCAAGCAGTATAATCGCAAGATATTCCGACAGTAAAAAGGAGACCGTGATAATATACCGTAGATATCCACAGGACGAAAAGATAGAAGTGGCAGTACTTCCCGCAGAAGAGACCGTGCTGCAAAAAGTACGCTTGTAAATCTGTAGATACTGAGCGTCTGGGCATTTAATTCTTTATATCTTATTTAATAATAACGAGTTACAAAAAATAATGTGTAGTCACCGCATAGGTGAGATTCTTTATTGAGCTTGAACGCGGAAAGGTTTTGTGCTAATATATGATTGAAAAAGGTACGGTCCTAGAGAAGAAAGAAAGCAAGATCATTGTCAAGATAGAGCGCCACTCGGCGTGCGGGGGCTGTAAGGCCTGCGAGACGAACGAGAAGAGAGAGATGACGCTCGAGATCCAGGATACTCTGGATGCCCAAAAAGGCGATATAGTAGAGATCGAGCTCGATGACTTCGCTATCCTACGAGGGGCGGTGCTCATCTACGGCGTCCCGCTTCTGGGCCTCATGACCGGGGTATTGGCTGGCAAGTCTATAGCAGAGATGGCAGAACTGCCGCTGTCGGCAGAGCTTCTAAGCGTCTTAGTTGGAGCGGCCTTTTTAGCTGTGGCATTAATAGCGGTAAAGATCTACGGTACTCGCAACAAAGAACGGTATAAACCTAGGGCAATAAATATTCAAAAAAAGGGAGGGGCGAGATAAGATGAAGAGATGGCAGATGTTATTGATATTAGGCGTCTTTGCCGTTTTAACCCTGGTCTGGGGGCACGTAAGATCAGGCATGGCGAGAGAAGAGGCGCTATCTATTACAAAGCCCGAGAGGTTTTATTCTATAAAAATTTCAAAAAAGCTGGATGTGGTATTGGCAAACCAACAGGCAATATTGCAGGAACTCAAAGAGCTAAAAAAGGCTGTTAAGAAATGATAATAACGCGGAAGAAAGAACTACAGGAGATAATAAAAAACCTGGGAGACGATAAGAAGGTATTTATTGTCGGATGCGGTGAATGTTCCACCACGTGCGAAACAGGCGGAGAGAAGGAAGTGCTCCAGATGAAAGAGCTTTTGGAGAAAGAGGGAAAGACTGTTACGGGATGGGGTATCCCGAAGGCGCCGTGCGTCGCGAGCCAAGTCAAGATATCTATCGCTAAGAACAAGAAAGCCCTGCGCGAGGCAGATTCTATATTGGTATTGGCTTGCGGGCTTGGGGTCCAGTCTGTGATCGAGAACGATAGAGACAGCAAAATGGTCCATATAGGCTGCGATACCATATTTATGGGCGAGATGGATAAAGACGGTATATTCTTAGAGAGGTGTTCCGCATGTGGTGAATGTACCTTAGAGCAGACGGGGGGGATTTGCGCGGTCACGCGCTGCCCAAAAGGGCTGGTGAACGGCCCTTGCGGTGGCACAGATAAGGGTAAATGCGAGGTTGACAAGGACAGAGATTGTGTCTGGACTTTGATATATAACAGGCTTAAAGAGAAGAATAGACTTCACTTGTTAAAAGAGATCCACGCACCGAAAGATTACTCAAAGATGTCGAAGCCTCGCAAGCTTGCCCTTCCCCCCAAAGCGTAGAAACAGGGAGCGGGAACCCTCTTTCTTATTGTCGCTTTATCATGATTATGATATAATAACAAATTGTGCTTAATGAGGGCTAGATAACCATATGAGAGTCTATTTAGACCACAATGCAACGACACAGACACACCCGGAAGCCGTAAAGGCCTTAATTCCTTACTACGAGACCTATTTTGGAAACGCCTCCAGCATCCACCGGTTCGGCAGGGAAGCCAAGAAGGCTCTCGAAGAGGCCAGGGGCAACGTGGCCTCTCTCATAGGGGCAAAGAGCCCTGATGAGATAGTCTTTACAAGCGGAGGGACCGAGTCGGATAATTACGCGATAAAAGGGGTGGCCCGCGCTTTAAAAGATAAGGGCAACCATATAATCACTTCGTCTATAGAGCACCCTGCCGTGGAGAAGCCCTGCAGGTTTTTAGAGAAGAATGGCTTTACGGTCACATATCTCCCGGTAGACCAATATGGGGTGGTAGATCCGGAGGTTCTAAAGAAGGCCATAACAGACAAGACCATCTTGATAACCGTGATGTACGCTAACAACGAGGTGGGGACTATAGAGCCTATTAAAGAGATAGCCAAGATAGCCAAAGAGAAGGGTATTACTGTTCACACAGACTCTGTCCAGGCCATTGGGAAGATCCCTGTAGATGTCCAAGACCTCGGAGTGGACCTCGCCTCCATGTCGGCCCATAAGTTCTATGGTCCCAAAGGGGTCGGAGCGTTGTATATAAAGAAGGGCACGAAAATCACCCCCACGCAGCTCGGCGGCCACCACGAAAAGAATAGAAGGGCCGGTACAGAGAATGTGCCCGGGATAGTCGGCATGGGAAAGGCGGCCCAGATCGTGGCAAGAATGATGAAAGATGAATTCGCCAGGATAAAGACCCTTAGAGACAGGCTGCATAAAGGCATAGAGGGGAGTGTCAAAGAGACCAGGCTTAACGGCCATCCTGACAAGAGGCTCCCAAACACTTTAAATATAAGCTTTGAATATCTCGAGGGAGAGTCGATCATACTCAATCTCGACATGGAAGGAGTGAGCGCATCCACGGGCTCGGCATGCACTTCAGGAAGCCTCGAGCCATCGCATGTGCTTACGGCGATGGAGGTGCCGGTCGTCAGCGCTCAAGGTTCGATAAGATTTTCACTGGGGATGATAAACACAGATGGCGACATAGACTATCTTTTAGAGAAACTGCCTCCCATAATAGAGAGGTTGAGAGAGATGTCGCCTTTATATGAGGGATAGGTGATAGAATGGAGACACAATACAGCGACAAGGTAATGGAACATTTCAAGGATCCTCACAACGTGGGAGAGATCAAGGATGCCAGCGGTATAGGGAAGGTCGGCAACCCTGTCTGCGGAGACATTATGAACCTCTACATAAAGGTAGAGAAAGACGTTATAGTAGATGCCAAATTCAAGACATTCGGATGCGGCGCGGCGATAGCCACTTCGAGCATGGTGACGGATCTGGTAAAGGGCAAGACGGTAAACGAGGCATTGGCGATCTCTAACCGCGCCGTTGCTGAGGCCTTAGGAGGCCTGCCTCCTATAAAGATGCACTGCTCAATCTTGGCCGAAGAGGCGCTAAGGGCGGCTATAGACGACTATTTCAGAAAGTCGAACAAAGAATCGCAGAAGAAATGACAAAAGCCGAGGTCAGGGCCAAGATGAAAGAGCGC
>JAZFTF010000084.1:0-3660 GCA_036446495.1 Candidatus Omnitrophota bacterium
CCTTGTTCTCTCTGAAGTCTCCGTAGCGGTTATCGAGCTCCAAAAGGGCGGGGGTATAGATATGGCTTTTTAGCTCCTTTGTCCTTGAGGCGATATAATCCAGTGTGTTATTCACGCCGGATATATATTCCAGGGAATCCCTGTAGACATCGACATTCTTTATGTATAGGTCCGCGTCTTCTATGCCGAAGAGGACGACCTTCTCAGGGTTGTTTATCGCAAATGATTCGGGGCCGCTTATGCGCCCCTCCTTCATAAAGTACTCTGATACTCTCTCCCGAATATCTGCGTCTTGTATATCTGTAAAAAGAGAGAGGTCGTAATCGCCCCTGCCTCCCTCTAGATTTATCAGCGTAACGCCGTACTCATCGTTTAAATGTTTGATTATATTGGAGATCGACTGTTGCGCTGGATAGTTGCAGTGGGCGTCCTGTATGAATATGATCGTGCCCCCGCTCCCTACATTCTTGTCCTTTAAACTGCCCATCCTGTCGGGTATTTGGAAACTTTCGACATCGAGTTCTTTCTTTTGAAGATTCCCGGCCGGCTTCTCTATGCCCATCTTCATAGAAGGCATATTTGTCCTGGCCGCCTCGGCCATCTCCGGGCCTACTATGCTGAGCAAAAATAAGACCGCGGTAAATACCGCGGTAATCTTATGGTAAATAGTTATATACAGAAAGGACCATATAGGCGGCTTAAAATCCGCATAATATGGTCCCTTATTCAGTACTGCCCCATTAGCCATCCAACTACCCCCGTAATCAGAATTGCTAATTCATTAAAGTCTTTATAAATTCGCTTAATTTCTAGCGAAAAAAAATGCCCTATCCCACTACAGTAATTAAGTATATCATATAATTAGCTATAGTCAAGCTTCAAAATATACCTATTTGCAATACTAACTTTAGGTATGAATAATATAATTGCTTTATCTTAATAGGGTTATAAATAGCTGGTATTCATACGTTGTATTGACACTTTTAGGCTGATATCGGCAGATACAGCCCCTTGAGCACAGCCATTATGGGGGCTATTTGGTACGGATCGGCCTTGAGAGTTTAGGCAGCAGGCTTCCTGCCCTCTTCATATAATCCTGGTATTCTGAACCAAATTCCTTGAGCATCATCTCTTCTTCTATTGTTATTCTTACTCTACAGAATATGGTCCATGCCACAAAGCCTGCTATGCCTACGAGCCAGTTAGAGAGCGTCAGCCATGCCCCTAGAGTAAACACGTAGAATGCGCTATACATGGGATGTCTTATATACTTGTACGGCCCATCCATAAGCAGTTCGTGGTCCTTTTCGATCTCCGGAATAGGCGCCCAGTGAGAACCTAACGTCTGGTGGACCCACCAGAGAAGAATCAGGCCGAATACACCGATTACCGGGCCGCTGAGCCTTGCCCAATCAGGCAAATTCATCCTGAACATCTCTAACCATCCCGTAGATATGTGGATCAGGGGGATGATAAGCATGCCCAGGAAGGCTAATACAAAGGTCACATATTCGCTCTTAGAGACCTTAAAAAGAGGGGTCTTCTCTTTCCTGTATTTTAAGTGCTGCAGCAATCTGAGAAATCCCAGTAAGAGCGTATAAACAATAAATATTACCTTATATGTCGTTTCGTCTATATTCATAATTCTCCACCTCTATTCAATCTTTCAGCGCTACCCTTTAGAAAGCAGGAATATCGATTCTACGAAGCCAAGCTTACATCTTTCTGAAGCTCGGCGGAGTAGAATGGCTGCCCCCCTAGGATTCGAACCTAGACAGAACGCTCCAGAGGCGTTTGTGCTACCATTACACAAGGGGGCAGCGTCTATTTCAAATATTTATCTGCAATACTTCTTTAACGAAAATTTAAGCCTTTTTATCGTCTCTTTCTTACCCAGAAGCTGTATCACTTCAAAGAGCCCGGGGCTGGATGACCTTCCTGTGATAGCGACCCTGACAGGATGTATGAGATCGCCGCCGCCTATCCCCAGCCTGGCAATAAGGTCTCTGCAGCATCTCTCTATCGCTTCGGGCGTAAAGGGCCTTACATGCTCCAGGTCCTGGATAAGGAGACCAAAGATCACTTTAAGTTCTTTGCGCTTCAAAAATTTATTTACGGCCTCTCTGTCATACTTAAGTTTCGCCACAAACAGGTAGTCCACCTGCTGGCAGAAGTCAGAGAGCCTCTTCATCCTGGGTTTAAATAATCTTACAATATTTTTCAACCGATTTCTATCTAATTTTTTCTTGAGATACCCGCACCGTTTCAAGTCAGCTTTCAGGAGATCTATAAGCTCTCCTGAATTCATCGCCTTTATGTGCTGCGCATTTATCCAGCTAAACTTATCCTCATTGAAAACAGCGCTTGTCTTTACTATCCTGCTTAACGAAAACGCGTCGATGATCTCTTGGCGTGACATGATCTCGCGATTGTTGCCCGGAGACCATCCCAGAAGTGACAGGAAATTCACCATCGCTTCCGGTAGATATCCGCTCTCTCTGTACTCAGCTATGCTCGTCGCTCCGTGCCGCTTAGAGAGGCGGGACCTATCCTCTCCGAGTATGAGAGGTATGTGGACAAATACAGGGGATTGCGAACCAAGCGCGTTGTAGAGCGCTATCTGTTTCGGCGTATTCGAGATGTGGTCGTCTCCCCTTATCACATGCGTTATCTTCATCTCGATATCATCGACTACGCAGGCAAAGTTATATGTAGGGTTTCCGTCAGATTTTAATATGACGATATCATTTTCAAGGGTCATGTCGAATTCGATAGGTCCGCGGACCATGTCTTCAACCACTATCCTTGTCTTCGGCATCCTAAAAGCCACGGCGCCACCCTTCACCTTATACGCCTTGTCCAGATCCAAAAGCTCTTTCGCGTACATTTTGTAAAAGCGGCCCCTCTTGCTCTGCGAATACGGCGCTCCGTCCCATTTTAACCCCAGCCACTTAAGGGATTCTAATATCTCTTTCAGGTACTTCTTTTTAGAGCGCTTCTTATCCGTATCTTCTATCCTGAGTATAAACGTGCCTTTCTTGGACCTGGCGAATAGCCAGTTAAAGAGCGCCGTCCTGGCACTGCCAATATGCAGGTACCCTGTCGGGCTTGGCGCGAATCGCACCCTTACTTTTTTCTCTTCTGTCATAAGATCTCCGTCTTTATTAAGTTTGCTATGCCCTCTGCGTTTAAATTATATTTGTTCAATAGCTCCGTTCTGGCCCCGTGTTCGACAAACTCGTCTGGGAGGCCTATCAACTCAAGAGTGATGTTTTTGATATTCTCTCTCGCTATAAATTCGGCTATGGCGCTGCCGAAACCGCCACTGGCCACCCCTTCTTCTATGGTCACTACCTTTTTTATGCGCGAAAGCGTCTCTTCCAACATCACTTCATCAAGCGGTTTCACGAACCTGGCGTTTATGACTACGACGTCGGCATGGGCCCCTTTTAGCATCTCCGCGGCTTCGAGGGCCGGGCCTACCATGCTACCGAGAGCAAATAAGACGATATCCTTGCCCTTCTTTATCTTTTCGAATCTGCCAAGCTCTATATCTGAAACCGGCATGCTAAGGCCTGAATTGCCTCTTGGGTACCTGATCGCCGCCGGTTTATTCAGCGTAAGGCCAAACTCCAGCATCGCCTCCAACTCCTTCGTAGA
>JAZFTF010000085.1:0-2632 GCA_036446495.1 Candidatus Omnitrophota bacterium
TGCGCCGACCACTAGCCTCCAGGCCATAGAGCCCAAAAAAAGACCGACCACCGACCTCCAGGGCATAGAGCCACAGGAGGCGACAGGCAGGCAGCATGCCGTGAAAGATGCTGAGGCGGCAGTAGATCTTATGATAAGAAAGCTTAAAGGCATGCGTGAGGACGAAGATATATATTGGAGGATAACCTATGATATTAATAGGCTCTCACCGAAACAGCGTGACATTATAGAGAGATCTTATAGGATGATAACAGGTCTCGGTGAAGATAGGCTTAAGATAATAGGTAACAATCGCAGAGGCGATAAAGATGAGCCATTAATATCTGTTGAACGCTGGCGAAAAGGAGCCGATAAGCCTTCAGGCGAAGGGCATATCAGGGTTCCGGCTGATAGAGATATATCGCAGTTGAGAGTGCTCAACGCGCTCAATATTGCTATGGCTTTGGCGAGCGCATCCAAGGATCTTACTGCCCAGGAGATAAAGAGTCACAGGTTGATGGGCATTATAGAGAGCCAATACCTGGCGATCACGGGAAAACCCTTTGATCCTTCAAGCGCCCAATTAGACATAAGGACAGTTATCTTAAAGGACCTGCCCGAGATCAAGCCTGAAGATCTGGATGATTATGAGAGGGCCATGGAGGCGGTGCTCAGGGCAGTTTAAAAAAACCTTGACATATGTAAGATAATATAGTATAAATAGTATACCATTTCAATAGAGGAGAAAATGGGTAGAATATTTAAGTCTACCCTTTTTTTTATGCGCGAAAGGAAAAAATGGACCAGGTTGTAGATAAGGTAGAGAAGCTCATCGATAACTCATTGAGGAACAAAGCGATAGAGCTCGTAGATATCATTTATAAAAGAGTGTCGGGTAGCATGACCTTGCGGCTCCTGGTAGATAAAGTTGGCGGGATAACGCTCGATGAGTGCGCCTCTCTTAATGAAGAGATAGGTGATATGCTGGAGCGCGAAGATGCGGCGTTTGAAAAGTATACACTTGAGGTATCTTCGCCCGGACTTGATAGGCCGTTAAAGACGAGTCGGGATTTTGAAAGGATAATGGGTAAAGAGATCCATGTGCATACATATAGCCCTATAAACGATAAGAAAGACTGCGAGGGGGCTGTAAAATTTGTGGATGGCCAGAAGGTGATCGTAGGTGATACGGAGATACCATTGGATAAGATCTCAAAGGCTAAGTTGAAGATAGAGATCTAAGACAGCTCTGTTTTAAGGATTTAGAAAGGAAATCGAGATGAATGAAGAATTCTTAAGCATATTAGAGAATATAGAACGCGAAAAAGGGATACCCCAGGAAATTCTCTTTCAGGCGGTAGAGAGTGCACTTCTCAGCGCAGCTCGTAAGGTCGTAGGCAGGACTGAGGATGTATCTGTCAAGATAGACAGAAAGACGGGCAAGATCAAGGTCGTAAGCGCCGGAGAAGAGATAGAATCCGGTGGTTTTGGCAGGATAGCAGCCCAGACCGCGAAGCAGGTCATTATACAGAAGATACGCGAGGCGGAGAGAGATGTCATATTTGATGAGTTTACCGCCAAGGTGGGAAATATCATAAGCGGCAGCGTCCACAGGTTTGAGAGAGGAGATATTATATTGGACCTCGGAAAGACCGAGGCCGTCCTTCCTAAAAAGGAGCAGTGCCATAAAGAGAGCTATAGGCAGGGGGACCGTGTCCGCGCCTATATACTCGATGTTAAGAGGACTCCTAGGGGGCCGCAGATAGTGGTATCAAGGACCCATCCAGGCCTAATAAGAAGGCTCTTTGAGCTGGAAGTTCCGGAGATCGGGGATGGGATAGTAGAGATCAAGGCTATCGCCAGGGAAGCGGGCGAGAGGACGAAGATATCAGTCTACTCTAAAGAAGATAAGATAGATGCTGTAGGCGCCTGTGTCGGGATGAGAGGGCAGAGGGTAAAGAGCATCGTAAAAGAGATACACGGAGAGCGGCTGGATATAATAAGGTGGAGTATGGATGTTCGTGAATACGCCAAGGCAGCTCTTAGCCCCGCGGAGATATCTAAAATAAATATAAATAGCGATAAGAAAGCGATCGAGGCCATCGTAAATGATGACCAGCTCTCACTCGCCATAGGCAAGCACGGACAGAATGTAAGGATAGCTTCAAAGCTCCTCGGATGGGATATAGATATAAGGAGCGCTAAAAGAATAAAAGAACTGGAAGATAAAGAGAAAGAAGACGCCAAGGCCAAGAAGAAAGAGAAAGCAAAAGAAGGCAAAAAAAAGAAGAAGGCAAAGTCTGAGATAGCCGATCTTGATGGCATAGGCAAGAAGGCCTATAGCGTGCTCATAGAAGCGGGACTGGATAATGTAGAAAAGCTCAAGGGCGCGACTATCGAAGACCTGACCAAGCTTTCTGGGATAGGTAAGAAGACCGCTGAGAGGATACTTGAAGCGGCAAAAGGGAAAGAGGTTACATGAGCATACGCGTCCATACATTAGCGAAAGAACTAGGACTTACGAGCAAAGACCTTATCGAGAGACTCCATAAGCTTAAGGTAGATGTAAAAGGGCATATGAGCGCCCTAGATGAAGAGACGGCCAAGATAGTGTGCCATGAGATCGAAGACCAGTTAAAGGGTAAGGCTAAGC
>JAZFTF010000086.1:0-6728 GCA_036446495.1 Candidatus Omnitrophota bacterium
AAGGAATATAGAAGAATGGATAAAGAAGAATGACCTTCCAAAATCGATAGCCGAGTTTGGCAGGGAACCGGAAGAGATATTTGTCTGCTATGATGAGCTTAAAGAGAAGTACGGAAAGGATATGAAAGATATCCCTCTAGGAGCGGTAGGCATATATACCTTTAGCCAGAGGATAAAGGTCGGCCTGCAGCAGCTTATGGCCGGAAGCAGGAACTTCCGCATGGATACGATCTCCAGAAAAGACGTCATGTCATTGACAAAGACGGCCGCAGAAGTATCGGGCATACCTTATGTTATGGATGCTTACAGGGAAGAGGCGGAGGCGATTATCAATGACTGCGCCAAGACCACTGTTGGTGTTTAAGGTCTGAAGTTAAGAGCAGCGAAACGAAGAGCTAACCGGGTTAGAAGCGCTAGATCGAGAGCCTCTAACCCGGTTGGTTTTTTTTATGATGTTCCCATATTTTTAAAAAGGGTGTATAATATTATCTTGAATACCAAGAAGAAGAAAGAAGGGTTGGTAAACATAATATGCCTTCACGTATGAAGATACTAAAGGGGCAGACGGCCTCGCCGGGCCTGGTAATGGGGATGGCCTGCCTGTATTCCGAAAAAGAAGCCGATCAAGTCCCTCACTATGCGGTAGATAAAGATAGGGTGGAGACAGAGATCCTGCGCCTTAATGAAGCTATCGAGAAGGCCAGGGATACCATGAAGGATATGATCAAGGCATCCAGGGAACTCTTCGATAAACGGGCGAGCGAGATCTTCAGCGCCCACCTTATGATACTGGACGATCCAGTCCTCTACGATAAGATAGCCACCCTTATAAAAACCAAGTTGATAAACGCTGAACACGCCGTCGATGATGCCTTTGAAGAGTATATAAGGTCGTACGAGATGAGCGATCTCCATTTTTCAGAACTTGCTCATGATACAATGGATGTGAAGAACCGCATAATCTTCTCTTTTAGCGGGCTGTCCGGGAGGTTTGAGTGCCCAACAGGCGAGAGACAGCCTGTGGTCATAGTTTCCAAGAGGCTCACGCCGTCTCTGGTCATTGCCATGCCCAAAAAGAACATACTCGCGTTCATAACAGAAGAAGGCGGGTTTACAACTCACGCTACAATACTCGCGAGGAGCTACAATGTCCCTGTCATATTCGGCGTGGATATAGAAGATAATATAAACTGCGCGGACAGGGTGATCATAGACGGTTTTCACGGTAAAGTATTTGTTGAGCCTGATAAGAAGACCGAGAAACTATACGCTAAAAAGATAGAAGAGCTCAACAAGAAGAAGGCTGTCTGTGAAGTCAGAAAAGAGGAGCCGTCACAGACAAAGAAGGGCGCGAGGATAAAGCTAAAGGCAAATATAAGCCTGCCGGGAGAGATGGAACTTTTAAAGAGCATTCATTATGACGGCGTAGGTCTTTTGCGGACCGAATTTCTCTTTATCGAAAAGGAGCTCCCCCCGACAGAAGACGAACAATTCCGGATGTATAGGCACATAGCGGAAGAAGCGGACGGAAGAGAGGTTACCCTGCGCCTGCTCGATATAGGGTGCGATAAGATGCCGGGATATCTTCACCTACCGCCACAGGACAACCCTGATCTTGGGATACGCGGGGCGCGGGCATTGGACTTCTTTTATGGTATCTATCTTGCTCAGACCAAGGCTGCTCTTAGGGCTGCTAAGCATGGCAATATAAGGATATTATTCCCGATGGTATCGGATCTAAACGATATCAACGAATTTAAAGACCTGGCCTCAAAGGCGCGGAGCGCATTGAAGAGAGAGAAGAAGGCTTTTAAAGAGGTCCCCCAAGGCATAATGATCGAGACACCTTCAGCGGCCCTCTTGTCGGATGTTATCCTAAAGAACGTGGATTTCGCCAATATCGGTTCGAACGATCTCCTGCAATATACGCTTGCGGCGTCACGCGGCAACCCAACGGTTGAGAGGAGATATCATATAATGCACCCTGCTTTGATAAAACTCATGGAAATAATCGTCGCTTCAGGAAAGCGCAACAAAAAAGAACTCTGCCTCTGTGGCGAGATAGCGAGTTTTGCTGAATTTTATCCGTTCTTCTTAAGCCTTGGCATAGAGAGTTTTAGCGTAGCCGCGTCAAAGATAGACCATATAAAATGCGACTTGTTACATTTAAAGAGGATCTCACCGTCGCTAACGAATAAGTTATATAGATCGGTTACTATCGAAGAGATCGATAGGATTTTTGGAAAATAACCCTCCTTCGCCCATTCCCGCCTTGTAGGACGGTGGCTTCTCTCGGCGGGATCCCGCTGAGAGAAAAAGCATGACGAGACGGGAAAAAGAGTCTCATAGATGTTTTGGGCTTCGGAGGACTACGACGGAGGGTCAACTCGCCCGCACAGTACGGTGCGGGCTCATTGAGGAGAGGAGATAAAGATGCCAGAAGCGAAATATGTATGTGAAAATGATATACTTTGCGGGGTCAATCTGCCTAAGGATAACAGCGCGCTCACGGAGCTGGAGCAGAAGCACCTGCCGGTAATCTCGGCACCGGATACGGTAAAGAGAGGCGACCCTTTCGACGTGACTGTGGAGGTTGGAAAGCTGAAGACCCACCCTAATGAGACGGCCCATTTTATAGAATGGATCGAGCTTTATTGTGGAGACACCTTTCTATTCAGGATGGGCCTGTCCGGGTCTCTTACCTCTCCTAAAGTTGCGGTACCTGTAAAACTGTCGCACGCCCATGGACCGCTTAAGGTGTGGGCCAAGTGCAACATGCACGGGCTTTGGGAAGGCACAAAAGATATAAAGATAGAAGGTTAAAAAAGAGAGTTATAAAGGAGAGAGTTATGTCTGCAATAAAGGTAATACCGGACGTATACTGGGTAGGGGCGGTAGACTGGAATGTAAGGCACTTCCACGGCCATACCTATACCACAAAGAGAGGGACTACTTATAACGCTTATCTCATAGTCGATAAGAAGGTGGCATTGGTGGATACGGTGCACGCGCCGTTTACAGAAGAGATGCTGGATAGGATACGTCAGATAGTTCCCCTGGAAAAGATAGACTATATAATCGCCAACCATGTGGAGGCCGACCACTCCGGAGCGCTCTCGGCTGTCCTTAAATATTGCCCGAAGGCCAAGATCTTTGGCACGGCCAAGTGCAAAGAAGGGCTATACAAGAATTACTATGAAGATTGGGATTTCCAGATAGTAAAGAGCGGGGATAAGCTGCCGCTGGGCAAGAAGACCCTAACATTCCTGGAAGCGCCGATGCTTCACTGGCCCGACAGTATGTTTACCTATATCGTAGAAGACGAGCTTCTTATGCCGAATGATGCCTTTGGCCAGCATCTTGCCTCAACGGAGAGATTCGATGATGAGGTCGACGAAGCCGCGCTTATGGATGAAGCGGCCAAGTACTATGGCAATATACTCTGGCCTTTAAGCGGCCTCGTCTTGAGGAAGATCGAGGAGGTCCAGAGACAGAATATACCTATCAAGATGATAGCGCCGAGCCACGGTATCATATGGAGAAAAGACCCCATGAAGATAATAAACGCCTATCTATCCTGGGCCAAAAACGAGACAAAAGAGAAGGTCGTTATCCTCTATGAGACCATGTGGCACTCGACCGAGAAGATGGCCAGAAAGATAATAGACGGCATAAAAGACGGCGGGGTTAGCGCCAAGCTCTTTGATATAAACGCGGCGGACAGCTCCGAGGTGATAAAGGAGATGCTTGACGCCAAGGGCTACCTCATAGGCTCATCTACTCACGATAACGATATGCTTCCAAGCCTCGCGGGTTTTCTACATTTCTTAAAAGGCCTAAGGCCCAAGAACAGGATCGCGTCGGCGTTTGGTTCATATGGTTGGGCGGGCGGAGCCGTAAAAGGTATAGAGAAGGTATTGAATGAGACGGGCATAGAAATTGTCCAGCCTTCGATCGCGGCAAGATTTGTCCCCGATGAGAAAGAACTCACGGAATGTTATGAATTTGGAAAGAGATTCGCGTATTCAATAAAAGAAAAAGGAGCTATCCATGTCTAAATATCGTTGTACGGTATGCGGTTATATATATGACCCAGAAGCGGGAGATCCCGATAGTGGAGTAAAACCAGGTACAACTTTCGAGAACCTTCCTAATGATTGGGTCTGTCCCGAGTGCGGGGTCGCAAAAGACCAGTTCGAGCCTGCATAACAACCCAAGATGGGCGTCTAGCCTTTTTGGCTGGACGCCCTTCTATTTTTTTGTGGTAAATGTAAACCTAAAGTGTTAAAATAGTTTACAATGATGGACTTATTACGATCACCTCTACAGGAAGTCATATCCCGGGCGGACAAGGCCAGGAGAGAACACGCCGGTAATAAGCTCGAGCTATGCAGCATAATAAACGCCAAGGCGGGCCGCTGCGCCGAGGACTGCAAATTCTGCGCACAATCCTGCCGCCATTCCACAGGCGCCCCAAGCTATCCACTTAAAGATAAAGACCAGATCATAGAAGCGGCTGGCAGGGCAAAAAATATAGGGGCAGAGAAGTTCGGCATAGTGACCAGCGGCAACAGGTTAAACCCAAAAGAGATAGACTCGATAGCGGATGCCATCCACAGCATAAAAAAAGATATAGGTATAGTCCCGTGCGCCTCACTCGGCGCGCTTGACAAGGAAGAATTAAAGACATTAAGAGAGGCTGGGCTTACGCGCTACCACCATAATATAGAGACCTCGAAGCGTTTCTACCCAAGTGTTGTGACGACCCACTTATTCGAGGAGAGGTTAAAGACGATCGAGATGGCCAAGGAGACGGGCCTCCAGGTCTGCAGCGGAGGCATAATCGGCATGGGCGAAACGTGGCAGGATAGAGTTGATATGGCCGAAACACTAAAGAGCCTGGGTGTAGATTCGGTACCTATAAACCTGCTTGTTCCTATAAAAGGCACGCCCTATGGATCCATAGATACCATATCCTGCGATGACGCCATAAGGACGATAGCGATATTCAGGATAATATTGGAGGGTAGGATTATCAAGATAGCCGCGGGGCGGGAGGCGGTGCTTAAGGATTCTCAAGCCCTGGGATTTAAAGCCGGCGCGAATGGCATGCTGATAGGCGGGTATCTTACCGTCAAAGGACAAGAAGTGGAATCCGATCACCATCTCGTAAGAGAGATAGAGAGGTTATGGAGCGAATAGAGAAGTCTCTTATGGATAGAAGCGAGAAGAGGTCATTAAGATCTCTATCTCCTGCCGACCGGAGAGCGGAGGGCAGGATACATATTGAAGGCAGAGACTATGTCGACCTTTCGTCCAATGACTATCTGGGGCTTTCCAGTCATCCTAAGTTGAAAGAGGCATCAAGAGACGCTGTAGATAGTCTCGGCACTAGCAGCTGTGCTTCCCGGCTCTTAAGCGGAGACCTTAAGCTTCATCACGAGTTGGAAGAAGAAATAGCGCTTTTTAAGAATAAAGAGAGCGCGCTCATCTTCAACTCCGGGTACCAGGCCAACACAGGGATCATAGGCGCCATCTATGGCAGAGGGGACGCTATATTCTCTGACAGGCTTAATCACGCAAGCATAGTCGACGGCATAACCTTATCCGGCGCCAAGCTCTTTAGGTTCAGGCACAACGATCCCGGACATCTTGAGAATATGCTTAAGAAGGAGAGGAAGAGGTTTAAAGAAGCTCTAATAATCACAGAGTCGATATTTAGCATGGATGGCGATAGGGCCCCCCTTAAAGAACTTGTGGACTTAAAAGAGAGATATAATTGTAGGATAATGGTGGACGAGGCCCACGCTACAGGAATATTTGGCGCCCGTGGCAGTGGTGTGGTCGAAGATGAGAATCTGGAAGAAGACGTCGATCTTATCATGGGCACCTTTGGAAAGGCATTGGGAGGATTCGGCGCGTATATAGCTTCCACAAGCGATATCATCCGGTACCTTGTAAATTTCTGCAGGAGTTTTATATACTCCACATCGCTTCCGCCCTCGATCGTTGCTGTAAATATGGAGAGTCTTAAGGTTATAAAAGATGAGCCCTGGCGTAGAAAGGGGCTTCTGGAAAACGCCGCATATTTAAGGAGTGAATTGCAAAAATCAGGCCTTAAAGCAAGAGGTTCTTCGCAAATAATCCCTCTTATTATTGGAGATAATGAAGTGGCACAGGACTTTAGTGAGAGACTTAAGGACGCCGGGTATCGCGCCCTTCCCATAAGGCCCCCCACAGTTCCTGAAGGTGAGTCGCGGATCAGGTTCTCATTGACCTATAACCACACAAAAGATATCTTGAAAGGCCTTTTAGATGAGATATACGCTTTCTCTAAATAGATTCGATTATATAAACAGAGGAGAGGTCCGGACCCTTGTATTGATCCCGGGCTGGGCGTCTGACAGCAGAATATTCGGTACGCTCGATCTGAGTTATAACTATTTTGTTCCAGAGAATTTCTCGCATTTTAATTTCAAGGAATCGCTCCTGGATGCCATGGAGGAGAGAGGCATAAAGAAGATCTCTCTATTTGGATGGTCTCTAGGTGGATTCCTGGCTCAGGAATTCGCCATGGAGTATCCGGACATTATCGATAGACTGATCCTGGTAAGTGTAAGAAAGGGATATAAGGAAGAAGAACTTTCCGAGATAAGAAAGAATCTAAAAAGGAGCAAAGAGGGATATCTATATAAGTTCTACTCGCAATGTTTCTCTAGCCCCCATAA
>JAZFTF010000087.1:0-3500 GCA_036446495.1 Candidatus Omnitrophota bacterium
GGCGTCTCGCGATTCCCTGCATATTCTATCTATGGCTCTTTTAAAATTCGATCTTTTTGTGGCCTCGAAGAGCGTCGATATCGTCTTTGTCTTAAAACCATTGCTCTTTATATTGCGGATCTTCCCGAGTTGGACATTTGAAAAAATAGGTTCTTTTACCCGTAATCTGTGCGCGTGCTCGGGAACTTCATCCAAAAGGTTCTTTTGCGGGCCGATGATGCTCTCCAGGCTCATCACAAGCTCTTCCCTTATAGGATCGATAGCCGGATTGGTAACTTGGGCAAAGAGCTGTTTGAAGTAGTTAAAGAGAAGCTGCGGCCTCTGGGACAATACCGCATGCGGCGTATCGTTGCCCATGGATCCCGTAGGTTCGGCCCCGTTCTCAGCCATCGGTTTTATAAGTACCTTGAAATCCTCTCTGGTATATCCAAATGCCTTTAATAAAGTCGGTATATCTTTGGTATATTTCTCTTTGGTGCGCGCGAGGGGGATCTTTGCGAACTCAACCATATGCCTTTTAACGAACGAGCCGTATGGTTTCTTTTTCGAAACCTCTTCTTTTATTTCCTCATCGCTTATGATCCTGCCCCTCTCTGTGTTTATAAATAGCATCTTTCCCGGTTCGAGTCTGCCTGAGATCTTTATATTTTTGGGGTCTATATCCAGCACCCCTACTTCTGAGGCCATTACCACAAAATCATCTTTAGTCACTATATAACGCGCGGGCCTGAGACCATTCCTGTCCAGGATCGCCGCGATACGCGTTCCATCGGTAAAAGCGATAGCGGCAGGCCCGTCCCACGGCTCCATGAAAGAGGCGTGGTACTTGTAGAAATCTTTCAAGCCATTGCTCATCGATCGGTCCTGCTCCCAGGCAGGCGGTATCAGCATCATCATAGAAAGCGGTATAGACCTGCCCGATAGAACGAGAAGCTCGAGCATATTGTCTATTGCCGCTGAGTCACTTCCTCTCGGGATGATAATGGGCTTGAGCTTCTTGATATCTTTACCGAAAATCTCGCTCTTTAAAAGCCCCTCCCGGGCGCGCATCCAGTTTATATTACCCTGAAGCGTATTGATCTCGCCGTTATGGGCCAGGTACCTAAACGGCTGCGCGAGGTCCCACGTGGGAAATGTATTGGTGCTGTAGCGCGAATGGACGAGGCATATAGCGCTCTTAATCTCTTTATCCTTAAGATCGGTAAAATAGTCTTCCATCTGGTGCGGCATCAAAAGCCCCTTGTAGCTGAATGTCCTGGAAGATAGATTCGTAATGTAAAAAAAAGACTTCTCCTTTAGATCCGATGCATTTATAGCGTTCTCAATAACCCTTCTTATGACATAGAGCTTCCTTTCAAAGGATATTTGCTCTTTTAATCCGCTATCTCTCTGTATAAATACCTGCTTTATGACCGGTTGGGTATCGCGGGCGGACTTGCCGATATTGGAATCATCCACCGGGACATCGCGCCACCCTAAAAGACGCTGCCCCTCTTCATTGATGGCCCTCTTAAAGACGCTTTCGCAAAACGCCCTTTCGTCTTTGTCCTGAGGCAAGAATACAAGCCCTGTCCCGTATTCCCCTCTTCCCGGAAGCTCTATACTGGAATTTCGGCAGGCCTTTATGAGGAATTCATGTGGTATCTGTATCAATATCCCGGCACCGTCGCCCGTTTTGGGATCTGCGCCGACCGCACCCCTATGGCTTAAGCGATCGAGCACCTCAAGCCCCTGCTTTATGATCTTATTGGATTTATGGCCTTTAACATTGCAGACAAATCCCACCCCGCATGAATCGTGCTCAAACTGCGGGTCGTATAAACCCTGTTTTTTAGGAAATCCTCTTCTATTCATCTCTTGTAGATGGAGACATCCCCATATTGTTCATCTCTTAAAAGCATCCACTTTGACGCCCAGCCGTTTGATCTTCGCACGTATCGTATTTCTGTTGAGACCCAGCATCTTGGCCGCAGTTATCTGATTGCCTTCGGTACGCTCAAGCGCCTTCTCTATGAGTATCTTCTCGAGTGAACCCACCGCGTCTTCATATATCTCACCCGGGTTGTTCTTTAAGAAAAACCCGTCTACTATATCTTTTAAATATATAGGCCTATCCATATAAAAATCGCCTCTTGCCTGTTTTTAGTGCAAAACCGCATACAATAGTAGAGCAGGATCTACCCTGCCCTACGCTATTTAAATTGTTACAGGATCGGCAAGAACTTGTCGAGTTCGTACTTGGTCACCTGTATCCTGTACTCTTCCCACTCCTTCTTTTTAAGCTCTATATAGCGCGGGAAGATATGGTCACCAAGCGCTTTCTGGACAAGCTTGCTATTTTCGGTCACGCTTATTGCCGCGCCAAGTGAGTCCGGAAGCGAATCTATACCCATCGACCTCCTCTCACTATCGGTCAGATGATAGAGATTCTTATCTATGGGCTTGGCAAGTTTATACTTCTTCTCTATACCGTCGAGCCCCGCATGCAGCATAACCGCGAATGTCAGATATGGATTACATGCCGGATCAGGAGACCTGAACTCTATCCTGGTCGCCTTCTCTTTTCCTGGATGGTAGAAAGGCACCCTTATAAGAGCGCTTCTATTTCTCTGGCTCCACGCCAGGTATACCGGCGCTTCATATCCCGGAACAAGCCTCTTATATGAATTCGTCCACTGGGCGAATATCGAACATATCTCTCTTCCGTGAGTAAGAAGGCCCGCCGTATAACTTTTGGCCGCATCCGAGAGGTGGTGCTTGTCCTTCTTGTCAAAAAAGGCGTTCCTGTCTCCCTTAAAGAGGGATTGGTGCACATGCATACCGTTACCATTCTGACCGAACACCGGCTTCGGCATAAATGTAGCATAGACGCCGTGTTTTCTCGCTATCTCTTTTACTACCACCTTATATGTGATCACGCTATCCGCCATCTTGAGCGCGTCACCGTATCTCATGTCTATCTCGTGTTGGGACGGCGCGACTTCGTGATGCGAATACTCTATCTGCACACCCATGGATTCCAGGGATAATATGGTGTCTCTTCGAAGATCACTGGCAACATCGAGCGTCGTCAGATCGAAGTATCCGCCTTTATCCAGGACATCAGTGCCATTGTCATCCTTAAAATAGAAGAACTCCAGCTCCGGGCCTACATAATAGTGATCGAAACCCATCCTCTTAGCTCTCGCTAGGGCCTTCTTTAGAATATAACGGGGATCGCCCTCATATGGCTTGCCACCCGGATGTACGATATCACATATCATCCTCGCCACGGCCTTCTCTTTCGGCCTCCATGGAAGTATCGCAAATGTCGATGGATCGGGCATGGCTATCATATCAGATTCCTCTATATCCTGATACCCGGTGATGGATGAACCGTCAAAACCCATGCCATTCTCTAATGCATTCACTATCTCGTTATCCGTGATAGAGAAGCTCTTTACCTGACCAAATATATCACAAAACCACAACCTTACAAACTTCACATCGTGCTCTTTGAC
>JAZFTF010000088.1:0-5112 GCA_036446495.1 Candidatus Omnitrophota bacterium
TGTTAAGCTACATAATATTGAGGGCCAGGTGCAGGTATTGCAAAGAGAAGATATCTTTTCTCTATTTTGTGGTTGAGCTCTTGACCGGGCTTATCTTTTTATTCTTTTATTTATATTTTGGTTTTTCGGTAGAGTACTTTGTATATACGGCGCTTACAGCTTCGCTTATAGTCGTCAGTTTCATAGATCTAAAGATACAGGAGATACCTGATGAGATAAGCCTGCCGGGGATGGTGATAGGAGTTATCCTCTGCGCCATATTCCCGCAGCTTATGCAACAGGAGGACAGGGTCTATGGCTTTCTCCATTCTTTGTTGGGGCTCTTCACGGGAGGAGGGCTCATCTATATCATGGGTGTTATCGGTAAAGCGGCATTCAAGAAAGAGGCGATGGGCGGAGGAGACGTCAAGCTCATGGCGATGCTCGGAGCGTTCCTAGGATGGAAGCTCATCATCCTTGCGTTCTTCTTGGCCCCGTTTTTCGGGTCTTTTGTAGGCATAGCGGCCAAGATAAAGAACAAGGAAGATATAATACCATATGGCCCCCATCTGTCTATAGCGAGTATAGTGGCCCTATTGTGGGGAGATAAGATATTGAATTTTATATTTGTAACTAGGTTATAGCTAAAAGGTTCCGCCTCGCTACGCTCGGCGGAATCAATTTGCACATTCTAAGAAGAGAAACAGAGTAGATGAATTTACAAAAATCAAAGATTTTCGTAAATTCAGTGCTCATTGGAGGCATGTTATGTTGAGGTATTTGACCGCTGGTGAATCACACGGAAAGGCCGTCATAGCGATACTGGAGGGGATCGTCTCCGGATTAAAAATAGATACTAACGTGATCGACAACGATCTCAAAAAGCGCATGCAGGGATATGGCCGCGGTGATAGGATGAAGATAGAGAAGGATGTCGTTCAGATATTATCGGGGCTAAAGGACGGATCGACACTGGGAAGCCCGATAACCTTTATGGTCTTAAACGCCGACTCTTCGATAGACACGCTTCCGTCTTTGAGTTGTCCCAGGCCGGGCCACGCTGATCTGGCGGGTGCGTTGAAGTACAACCAGTCGGATCTAAGGACGGTCCTCGAGCGTTCAAGCGCGAGAGAGACGGTGGCCAGGGTCTGCGTAGGCGGGCTATCCAAGATACTCCTGGCAGAATTTGGCATAGATATCTTGAGCTATGTTACTCTGATCGGAGGCGTCGACAGCCATACAAAGAACCTATCTTTTGATGAACTGCGCAACCTCGCTGAGGATTCTCCGGTAAGATGCCCCGATGAAGCCGCCACAAAACTTATGTGCGAAGAGATAGATTCAGCGAAAGACTCAGGAGACACTATCGGAGGGGTTTTCGAAGTCATAGCGAAGAATGTCCCGCCTGGATTGGGCAGCTTTGTCCACTGGGACCGGAAGTTAGATGCCAATTTAGCGCAGGCGCTTATGTCTATACAGGCCATAAAAGGCGTAGGTGTGGGACTGGGCGTAGGCGTCGCCAAGAAGAGGGGCAGCAAGTGCCATGATGAAATAAACTACCAGAAAGACAAAGGATTCACAAGAAAGACCAATAACGCCGGCGGTATCGAGGCCGGCGTATCTAACGGTGAGGATATAGTCTTGCACGCTTACATGAAGCCGATAGCCACTCTGATGGAGCCTCTTAACAGTGTAGATATAAAGACGAAGGAAAAGAAGAGAGCCGAGGTGCAGAGGGCGGACGTCTGCGCGGTCCCGGCTGCGGGGATAGTGGGCGAGGCGGTCGTGGCCTTTGTGCTGGCAAACGCTATGTGCGAGAAGTTCGGCGGCGATTCGCTCGCTGAGATGAAACGAAATTACGGTGGGTATATCGAACAGGTACGTAATTACTAGCGTAGAGCGTTTAGCGTATAGCGTATAGGAAAAAAAGGAATAGTTTTCAAGAAACTAAACGCTATACGCTATACGTTAAAGGATCGTGTTGTTACATGAAAAACATAGCATTAGTAGGTTTTATGGGTACGGGAAAGTCGGTCATTGCCAAGAGGATCTCACGCAGGCTAAAGATGAAGTATGTAAGTACCGATAGTATCATAGAAGCCAAAGAGAAGAGGCCAATAAACGAGATATTCACCAAAGACGGCGAGCCCTATTTCAGGATCGTGGAAAGGGAGGCCGTCAGAGAGGTTTCTGCTATGGAGAATTGCGTAGTAGCGGCCGGCGGAGGTGTGGTCTTAAACGAGGATAATATGGCCGATCTAAGAAAGGGCGGTATTATCGTCTGCCTCAATGCATCCGCGAAAGATGTCTATGAGAGGACCAAGAGTTACGCGAATAGGCCGCTATTGAATGTCCCGGACCCATTGGCGAAGATCAAAGAGCTTATGGATAAGAGGGAGCTTTACTACAAGAAGGCGGATTACCAGGTGGAAACCTCGAGCAAGACTGTAGATGAAGTTGTAGATGAAGTGATAGCGATATGGGAGAGAGCGTGAAGTATGATATGAGAGATCTTATGTTGCTGAACACAGCCGGGGTGGGCTTCTTAAGGTTCGAGAAGTTGAGAGAGTGCTATCCCTCTCTCAAGAGTGCCATAAGAGCCGGCAAGGAAAAGATTCAAATGATAGAAGGCATAGGCCCAAATATCGCGGAGAAGATCTCTTGCATAGATGAGAGAGTCCTCATAAAAGAAGAAGAGCTTATGAAGAAGCACAACGCCCGCGCGATATCTTTTTTTGACGAAGGATATCCGGAGAACCTTAAGAATATATACGACCCGCCGTTAATTCTCTATATTAAGGGCAGTCTCCTACCGCAGGATAAGCTGTCAATAGCGCTTGTCGGATCAAGAAAGGCGAGTATATACGGGATGGATATCTGCGCGCGATTATCGAGCTCTCTGACGAGTATGGGTTTTACGATCATAAGCGGCCTCGCCAGGGGCATAGACAGCGCGGCCCATAAAGGAGCGCTGCTCGAGCACGGACGAACTATAGCCGTCCTCGGTAGCGGCATAGGGATGGTATATCCAATGGAGAACAGGAAACTCGCCGGTGAGATCACGGAGTCAGGCGCTCTTGTTTCGGAATTCCCCATGGGGATGTCGCCTTTGAGGCACCATTTCCCTATGCGCAACAGAATAATAAGCGGTTTGTCCCTGGGCACCGTTATCGTGGAGGCGGCTAGAAAAAGCGGCGCTCTTATAACGGCTTCATATGCATTGGAACAAGGCAGGGAGGTCTTCGCGGTGCCGGGAAAGGCGTTGTCATCGACGTCTTCGGGAACACACCAGCTTATAAAAGATGGGGCAAAACTCGTGGACAATGTAGGGGATATTATAGATGAGCTTAATATCGATATTAAGCCAAAGCCTGAAAAGGTAACGAGAGAGCGTGCGGCCGTTTTGCGCGAAGGGCTGGATGATCTGGAAAAGAGTCTTTATGATATGGTATCGGACGAACCTGTGCATATCGATGATATAGTGAAGATGAGCAGTCTGCCGGCATCGGAGGTCTTTAAGAACCTTCTCCGCCTCGAGATAAAGAGGCTTGTAAAGGAACTGCCGGGAAAGAATTATGTGTGTGTGGCAAAGTAAAACCGATGATTACATGTTACGGTTTTCGGTTAGCGGTTTTCGCCGATATGCGGCGATAACCGCACACCGCTAACCGCGAACCGTTCAATGTTCATCAAGCGTTGTCAAGAACAGGAGAGATTATGTCAGCAAAGAAGATGGTGATCGTAGAGTCGCCTGCTAAGTCGAAGACGATAAATAAGATATTGGGTGAGGACTATCTGGTAACATCATGCATGGGCCATATAGTGGATCTTCCCAAAGAGCGCATGGGGATCGATATAAAGAAGGACTTTACGCCTGAATATGTGGTGATACCCGAGCGCAAGAAGTATCTCGACAAGCTCAAGAGAGAGATAAAGGGCAAGAAAGAGCTCTACTTGGCGCCCGATCCTGATAGAGAAGGCGAGGCCATGAGTTTCCATCTGTCCAACCTTTTAGGAAAAGGAAGGAAGGTCTACCGCGTCTCATTCGATGAGATCACCAAGGATGCTGTCCTCAAGGCTTTTAAGGACCGCAAAGACAAGATAGACATGAACAGGGTCAACGCCCAGCAGGCGAGGCGCTTATTGGACAGGATAGTGGGATACTCTTTAAGCCCTCTTCTATGGAGAAAGGTCACAAGGGGCTTGAGCGCCGGAAGGGTACAATCGGTCGCTGTAAGGCTTATAGTGGAGAGGGAGAGGGCTATACAGGCATTTGTCCCGGATGAATACTGGGGCATAACGGCCTATCTTAAGAAGACCGAGGGCGAGCGCAGGTCGTTCGAAGCCGACCTTACAAAGATCGATGGCAAAGACCTGGATCTAAAGAAAGAGAAGTCGGCCCATGAGGCCATAGAAGAGATAAAGAGAGAGGATTTCATAGTATCGAATATCAAAGAGTCGAAGAAGACCAAGAGGGCCCCTGCGCCTTTTACTACTAGCGTCCTGCAACAGGATGCCTTCAATAAGCTCCGTTTCCCGGTAAATAAGACGATGCGCTTGGCCCAGCAGCTCTACGAAGGTATAGATCTCGATAAGGGCGAGAGTATCGGTTTGATAACATACATGAGGACCGACTCTGTACGTATTTCCCAGGACGCCCAGAAGGCGGCGAAAGCATACGTGAACAAGATGTTCGGCAACGACTACTATCCTTTAAAACCTAATCTCTTCAAATCTAAAAAGCGCGCGCAGGAGGCTCACGAAGCTATAAGGCCTGCACTACCTTTAAGAGAGCCTTTATCGATCAGCAAATACCTGGCTCCTGACCAGCTCAAGCTTTATGAGTTGATATGGAATAGGTTCCTGGCCAGCCAGATGAGCCCGGCGCAGATGGCGGTAACGCAGGTAGAGATAAAGGCGGGAAGGTATCTCTTCAAGGTGAGCGGGACGAAGGTGGTATTCAATGGTTATATGGTCGTCTACAAGACCGAGACGAAGAAGGACCCCGATGAGAAACGCGAGGAGATTTGGAAGGTACCCCATCTGGTAGTGGGAGAGAAGCTGGATCTTTTAAAACTTGATCCGAGCCAGCACTTTACAAAACCGCCGCCCCGGTACTCTGACGCGTCATTG
>JAZFTF010000089.1:0-4315 GCA_036446495.1 Candidatus Omnitrophota bacterium
TAAAACATGGCCTCATTAAAGAAGATGAATAAGAGACGCGAAGAAGCGGGGATGTCCCTTATAGTAAAGACAGTGACAAGGCTAACAGTAGGATTGATACTGCTGTACGGTATATATATAGTCACTCACGGCCATGTGAGCCCGGGTGGCGGATTCGCCGGAGGGCTTATAATAGCGCTCTCGTTTGTCCATCTTATGCTCGCGTTCGGAAAAGATGTGGCTCTTGCGAAGCTCTCTGAGAGGGGTGCCTCTTTCTATGAAAGCCTGGGCGCGCTTCTATTCTGGTTTCTCGCCATATTGGGATTCGCCGGAGGGTATTACTTTCTGAATTTCTTGGGCAAAGGAGAGCCTTTTAGGATATTCAGCGCCGGGATGATACCATTGTATAATATAGCGATAGCCATGAAAGTAAGCGCAGGGCTATTTTCCATATTCATGGCGCTTATATTCTTAAGGATCATCAAAGAAAAGGATAAATAGAGATGATATATTTTTTGTGCATGGTGTTATTTGCGATCGGATTATACGGTGTCTTGAGAAAGAGAAATATAATAAAGATCATACTGGGCCTGGTCATCATGGAGTACGCGGTCCATCTTCTTTTTATCCTTGTCGGATACAAGATGGGCGGGCGCTCCCCGATACTCGACGCGAACCAGGAGGTAGTCAATATGGTCGACCCGCTGCCCCAGGCGCTCGTATTGACCGCCATAGTGATAAGCCTCGCGGTCACGGCCTTGGTGGTGGCGATAGCGATAAGGATATATGACCGTTACAAGACATTCGACATAACAAAGATAAGGAGATTGCAGGGTTGAGCATCTTACCTCTATTTGTGGCGATACCTTTAGGCGGGGCCTTTCTCACAGCTCTTCTTGGGAGAAGGTTCAAGATAGTGGCGCACGTACTGCCTAATATTGCCACGGCCTCACTGACCGTTCTATCGATAGTCTCTCTTTTTATAGTAAAAGAGAACGGCCTGGTGATCTACAAGATGGGCGGATGGATGCCGCCTATAGGGATAAGCCTTATTCTCGACGGATTCTCCAGCTTTATGCTCGTTACGGTCAATCTTATAGCCTTCTTCGTCTGTCTCTATTCCGTTAATTACATGGAGCAATATACGGCAAAATGGAAGTTTTTCACACTCTTTTTATTAATGGTCACAGGGATGAACGGCGTCGTCATAACGGGTGACCTATTTAATCTTTACGTATTCCTTGAGATAGCGGCTATAGCTAGCTACGCCCTTGTGGCTTTCGGTATACAGCACGAGGAGCTCGAGGCGTCGTTTAAATACGCGATAATGGGCAGTGTAGCCTCTACCTTTATACTTCTTGGTATAATATTCCTATATAGTTATACTTCTACTCTGAACATGGCCGATATGTCCCGCGCGCTCCTTTTAAAAGGGCCGAACAATATAGTAAATTATGTCTTGCCGCTTTTCTTCTTAGGTTTTGGATTAAAGGCGGCATTGGTGCCATTTCACGCGTGGCTTCCCGACGCCCACCCTTCGGCGCCGGCTCCGATCTCGGCGATGCTTTCAGGTGTCTTGATAAAGGCGCTCGGAGTCTACGCGCTTTGCAGAATATTATACAATGTGATAGGTATGGATCCGAAGATATCCGCGATATTGTTATTCTTGGGCGCTCTTTCAATGGTTGTAGGCGTATTTTTGGCCATAGGGCAATGGGATCTAAAAAGGTTATTGGCTTACCACTCTATAAGCCAGATAGGATATGTGATATTGGGCATAGGCCTGGGCACGCCCCTGGGAGTCCTGGGAGGCCTATTTCATCTCTTCAACCACTCTATCTTTAAGTCGCTGCTCTTTTTAAATGCCGGAGCTGTGGAACACGCCACGGGTACGCGTGACCTTAAAAAGATGGGGGGGCTTATGGGGAAGATGCCGGTTACAGGGGTGACGAGCCTCTTTGCTTCCTTATCGATATCCGGGTTACCGCCTTTTAATGGTTTCTGGAGCAAGCTCATCATAATAATAGCCGCGGTCCAGGCCGGAAGGATCGGCTACGCGTCCTGGGCGGTATTGGCCAGCATATTGACACTGGCGTCATTTGCAAAGGTCATGAAGTACGGGTTTTACGGCAACCTCAAAGATAATCTGGCTGGGGTAAAAGATGCCCCGGTCTTTATGAAGATATCCATGGTCTCTCTGGCTTTCATATGCCTTATAGGCGGAGTACTCATCATCCCTGCCGTCAGAGAGGGCTTCTTAAGCCTTGGATCAGACGCGCTTTTGCAGGGGACGAGATACTTCAGCATAATATTACAGAAGACCGCCGGAGGGATGTAGTAGGATGAAGAGCAGGATAACATTGTTCGTCTTCGCTTTAATAGTCTGGCTGCTCTTGAATTGGGTGCCTGATTGGCAGCACCTCATAGTGGGTGTATTTATAGCGCTCTTTGTCGCGTTCATGACAGGCGATATGTTTATAAAGGAGGTCCACAAACTTAAGGACGCAAGACGGTATCTCTGGTTTTTTTATTATACGCCCATGTTTTTATGGGAGTGCTTCAAGGCGAATATTGATGTCGCCTACCGCGTAGGCCACCCCGATATACCTATACACCCCGGCATAGTGAAGGTCAAGACGACGTTGACATCGGATATGGGCCTAACGTTTCTTGCCAACTCCATCACTCTTGCTCCGGGAACATTGAGCGTCGATATAGACAAGGATAAGGGCTTTATCTATGTCCACTGGATAGAGGTAAAGGATAAGGATGTGGAGAGGGCCACTCAGTTAATAGTAGAGAAGTTCGAGAAGATACTGAGGAGAATATTTGAATGAGCAATAGAAGGATAAGATGGATAATAGGCATTGTCCTGCTCACGGCCATAATAGGCGTCATCCTATTTTATCCTCTAAGAGTGCTGTTAAATCCCAAGCTGCAGTACGTAGGCCTTTACTCAAGGGCTATCTACATGTTCCTGCTCTGTCTTTTATTCTGCTTATTCCGCATATTCAAAGGCCCTACACCGGCCGACAGGATAGTGAGCATAGATATAATGGGTATCTTGATCATAGGCCTGTGCGCCATATTGAGTGTGTCGACCGGCAGGAGCTGGTATATTGACATAGGCATAGCCTGGGCGCTCCAGAGCTTTATAGGGACCCTCGCTCTGGCCAAGTATCTGGAAGGGAAGCATTTTGATGATTGATATCATAGGTTTAATATTTATAGGAGTGGGCATAATATTCGACTTTTTTGGATGCCTTGGACTCGTGCGGCTGCCTGATGTGTATAACCGCTTACAGGTGTCTACAAAGGCTGTAACGCTCGGCACATGCAGCATAATGTTCGGAGCATTCCTGATGGTGGGTTTTACGGCGGCCGGGGTGAAGCTACTTCTTTGCATAATGTTTATACTGCTGACCGCGCCCGTATCCGCGCACGCCCTCGCCAGGGGTGCCCACAGATCCGGAGCCGAACTCTGCAAAGAGAGCGTAGTCGACAAGTACAAAGAAGACAAGGACTTAGAATAATATGAAGAAACCAAAGATAAGAGAGCTCATAGAGGCTGTTACGGCTTTCATAAAAGGCCCCGATACCACTAAATTCCCGTTCGAGCCGCACACGCCGGCGAAGAATTTCAGAGGCGCCCCTAAATATTCGGAAGAAGGTTGTGTCGCATGCACAGGGTGCAGCAGTGTCTGCCCTGCGGACGCTATAGAGTTTATAGACGATCTTTCCAAGGACCCTTCCACAAGAAAGATGATAGTCCATCACGATGAATGCATATTCTGCGGCCAGTGTCAGGCCCTATGCACCACCAGGGAAGATACGCCGCCGGGTATTAAATTGAGCCATGATTTTGACCTTGCCGTATTCGACAGAAAAGACGCTGTCAACTCGGTAGAGAAAGAACTGGCTGTATGCGAAGTATGCAAGACACCGATTACCGCGAAGGCACACCTCGACTGGATAGCGAAGAGGTTGGGCCCGCTCGCCTTCTCTAACCCCACCATATTTATGTCACGCCTGAGCGAGCTGGGCTTGGTACATGATAGTATAGCCGAAGTCGTAAAGGACCTCACGCGCTCGGACAGGATGCGGATCATCTGCGCCAAGTGTAGAAGAAAGACCACTCTTGAGAAGTGATATTCGGTTAGCGGTGTGCGGTTAGCGGTTAGCGTCTGCGTGTATACGCAAACCGAAAACCACTAACCTAAAACCGCATATTTTCAAATTCTAAACATATGCATAAGATAAGCTATCACGAATTCCTGGATGCTTTGAAGCATCAGGTAAAGGGCAAAGTCGTCATGCTCGGTATAGGCAACGAACT
>JAZFTF010000090.1:0-2393 GCA_036446495.1 Candidatus Omnitrophota bacterium
CGCAACAAGCTTATCGACTTGGCGACTAAAGACAGCCTGACAGGTTTATATATAAGGAGGCACTTTAATCTTATCTTAGAGACCCAGGTCCAGATGGTAAAAGACCGTGGCGGAAACCTTTCGCTCTTGATGATAGATTTAGATAACTTCAAGAATGTAAACGATACGTATGGCCACAAAGCAGGAGACCTTGTCTTGAGAGAGACCGCGAAGACCTTGCTAGCGAGTTGTCGCCCTCTTGATATAGTTGGCCGTTATGGGGGAGAAGAGTTTATTGTAATGCTGCCTGGCGCGGATGAGAGCTCCGCGAGCTTAGTGGCTGAACGCATAAGATATAGAGTAAAGAAGAGTGATTTTAAGTTTAAGAACACTAACTATAAGATCACTGTAAGCGTAGGTATTTCTAATTATAAAAGAGACGATACCCCGGGGAGGTTGATAGAGAAGGCAGATTGGGCCTTGTACAAGGCCAAGGAACGGGGTAAGGACGGTGTCTTTTCATCGGAATTCTTGGAAGAGCTATGAAGATCCACGAATTCTATATGAAAGAGGCCCTTAAAGAAGCCGCGAAGGCTTTTGAAAAAGGGGAGGTTCCTGTCGGTGCGGTGATAGTATATCAAAAAAAGGTAATTGCGAGGGCGCACAATCAGATAAAGCTCTTGAAAGATCCGACTGCGCACGCGGAGATGATAGCTATCACCCAAGCGGCGAATTACCTCAGAAACGAAAGATTGAATAGTTGCGATATCTATGCTACAATTGAACCCTGCTCTATGTGTATGGGCGCTTTAGTCCTCGCTCGAGTTAAGAACCTTATTTATGGAGCCAGAGATCCCAAGACCGGCGCGTGCGGTTCTGTAATAGATATAGGATCGGATAATAAGCTAAACCACATGGTCAATATAAAGAGCGGTGTACTTGAAGAGAATGCCGCTTTTTTGATGCAGACGTTCTTTAAAGAGAGAAGGCAGGAGACGGCCGAATGGACCCTATTGAAAGCAGGCGGACGAGAAGGAAGGATATAACGCTTACGGGTAACTTCAGGATAAAAGATGCCCTGAAGTACAAATTGCATATTTACAAGGAGCCCCTGGACATGCTCCTTTCCGATGTTGGGGCCATGGGGTGCGGTTTTGTTACGCCTTATTATCTGCCGAAAGGGCTTATACTATTGATGCGCATAAGGGATTTTCCCGTCATCTCGGATAAAGGCCCCATACAGACAAGAGATGTAGAGTTGACGACCAGGGTGATGTCCTGCAAAACGACCCCTACCAGGGTCAACAGGATCGGCGTAGAATTTGCAGAGATAAAAGAAGATTATCGCAAGCTGATAATGCGATATACAGCGGAGGGGTAGAGCACATACTGTTCTATAACATAGATCTTTACGGAGAGGTGGCTGAGCGGCTTAAAGCAGCGCCCTGCTAAGGCGTTGATCCATTTTTTGGATCCCTGGGTTCAAATCCCAGCCTCTCCGCCAATCTCGCCGAAGGCGAGATTGATCCTGAGCGAGCAGAAAATCTGACAGCTAGGAAGATTTTTTGTGAAGCGAAGGACCTTTGATGGAACAAAAAGGAAAACCTAAGGTTAAGGAAAAAAAATGAGTTATGTAGTTTTTGCTAGAAGATATAGGCCCAAAGATTTTGATGAAGTGATAGGTCAGGAACATATTGCCACGACCCTCAAGAACGCGATTAAGCAGGATAGGGTTGCTCACGCTTATCTATTTAGCGGGCCCCGGGGAGTAGGCAAGACTACTACCGCAAGAATACTCGCCAAGGCGTTGAATTGTGAAAAAGGGCCTACCCAGAAACCATGCAACAATTGTATCTCCTGCAAAGAGATCTCGTCAGGAACGAGTATGGATGTCATAGAGATAGACGGCGCATCCAATAGAGGGATCGATGAAGTGAGGGCTTTGCGCGAGAATGTAAAGTTCGCGCCCTCACATGGCCAATACAAACTTTATATAATAGATGAGGTTCATATGCTTACACAGGAGGCCTTCAACGCGCTCCTTAAGACACTGGAAGAGCCCCCGCCTCACGTTAAATTCATATTTGCTACGACCCAGCCCAATAAGGTCATAGCCACGGTTTTGTCGAGATGCCAGAGGTTCGATTTTAGAAAGCTCTCTATAAAGGATATCTCGGCAAAACTGAAAGAGATAGCCGGGAATGAGTCGATCGAGATAGAGGAAGAAGCCCTCTTTTCTATGGCCAGGCAGGCCGGTGGCAGCCTAAGGGATGCCGAAACGATCCTCGACCAGATGAACGCGTTTTGCAGCGGCCTGATAAGAAGAGAAGATATCCAGCGCGTACTGGGCTTTGTTGATGAAGAGTTATTGGGGGAATTTACAGATATATTGATAAAGAAAGATGCCCAGGCCG
>JAZFTF010000091.1:0-7071 GCA_036446495.1 Candidatus Omnitrophota bacterium
CGTAGTCGGCGCAGTACCACCTGCAAACATAGTGTTGCAGGCCGCTATGCTGGCTGGCCAGACATGGGCATTGAGCTCCCAAAATGTAACTACTGCGGAGTCAAACTTGCCAAGCTGATCTAGACAGCCTGTGCGCCCTGCTGCGGCGCGAGCCTGTATGAAGTTAGGTACGGCTATCGCTGCCAATAAACCTATAATGGCCACAACTATCATTATCTCGACAAGCGTAAAGCCTTTCTTCTCTTTTATCTTCATCTTAAATCACCTGCCTTTCTACCAAATATGGTTTAGATAACCATAATTTACCTTTCGACAGCATCCAAGGAAATATTTATAATACCTTATACTGTCGTAGGTTAGATAACATCCGGGTTACAGCCCGAACCTCTGTGGTTATCCATAACAAGTATATCATAAAAAAGGCAAAAGTCAAATGTGCGTATGGCTTACGGAACGTAAGTGACGTAAGTCGTTTAGTGCATTTGATTTCCGGTTTCCTCCTATTGTATTCATCCAGGGAGGAATACAGGGATCCAGCATGTTGAGATTCCGGTATTCACCAGAGTGCATACGGAAGCGAAACCGGAATGACAAGATGGCGCATGCCTCATTTACATAGATATAATTGTTGATAACTGGAATATTGGTAAGAACATACAAATAACTATAGTTCCTACTACTATACCGAGGAAAGCGATAATTAGAGGTTCGATCATGCTTGTAAGCCCCGTCACCGCTGCATCTACCTGTGCGTCATAAAAATCAGCGATCTTACCTAGCATGGTATCCAACTCTCCCGTCTGCTCCCCTACAGATACCATCCTTACTACCATGGGCGGGAATACACCGCACTTCTGAAGGGGGCCGGCGATAGTCTCACCCTCCTTTATACTCGAACGGACGCTATCTACCGCTATCTCGACCACCCTATTTCCAGCGGTCTTACCCACTATCTCAAGGCATGTCAATATGGGCACGCCGCTTCGAACCAGTGTAGAGAGGGTCCTTGTAAATTTGCCGACGGCTATCTTTCTTATTAGTGGGCCGAAGACCGGCAGTTTGAGCATACGCTGGTCGAAGAAGAGCTTGCCTTTATCGGTCTTGGCAAACTTCTTGAGAAAATATCCTATGACCATAGAGAAAGCTAAGACGATGAGGAAGTATCTGCGCATAAAGTCGCTTAAGTCTATAAGTATCTGCGTGGGTCCAGGCAGGGTCGCCCCGAAACCGGCATAGATCTCCTTAAAGACAGGTATTACCTTTAACAATAATAACACCGTGACCACGACTGCCATAATGCTTATGATAGCGGGATATACCATGGCCGCCTTTATCCTCTTCTGTAGCGCGCTGGTCTTTTCTATGTATAGTGCCACTCTGTCCAGTATCTCATCGAGCATGCCGCTCGATTCGCCGGCCTTGGTCATATTGACAAAGAGCGTCGAGAAGACATCAACATGTTTGCCCAGTGCATCCGACAGGCTATATCCTGTCTCAATATCGTCGCGTACCTTTAAGACGACCTCCTTGAATGTCTTGTTCTCTATCTGTTCCCCTAAAATATCGAGGGCGTTAACGATCGGTATCCCGGCGCTTACCATAGTCGCCAGTTGGCGCGTGAATATAACAAGGTCGTCCTGTGTAACGCGCTGTTTTCCAAATGAAAAGCTTTGGGCTTTCTGCTTTGCCTGTACCTCGCTGACCGTAATTATAAGCAGTCCCTTCTCCCGCAGCATTTTTATCAGTTCCTCATTTGTAGGAGCATCGACGACGCCCGATACGGTCTTCCCGTCATTGTCTTTCGCTACATATTTAAAAGTCGGCATCTCTTCTCCTTCTCTACTCAGATGTTATTCGCAATACCTCTTCGAGAGTCGTCATGCCCAAAACGAATTTCTCGAGCGCGTTATCCCTGAGCGTCTTCATGCCGTGTTCTACGGCGTAATCCTTTATCGCGTCGCTGGTCTCTCTGGCTATTGTCATCTCTCTCATCTTATCATCAATGACGAGGACCTCAAGAGTGCCCATCCTTCCGTGGTAGCCCGACTTGCCACACTTCGCGCACCCTCGGCCTTTGTAAAATTTATCGACATTCTTCTCTTTCATAAGTTTCTTTACATTGGCCAGCCCCACCCGCGAAAGGACGCTGTCCGGTATATCGACCGGTTCCTTGCAGTATGGGCAGATCCTCCGGCACAGCCTCTGGGCGACTATCAATATCACACTCGAGGCTATCAAGAAAGGCTCGACACCCATATCTATGAGCCTCGTTATGGCGCTAGGCGCATCGTTGGTGTGAAGAGTACTCATGAGGAGCACGCCGGTAAGAGACGCCTTGATGGCTATGTCCGCGGTCTCGAAGTCCCTTATCTCACCTATCATGATTATGTCGGGGCTCTGCCTTAGGAGCGATCGCAGGCCGTTTGCGAATGTAAGGCCGATCTCGGGATTGGCCTGTACCTGCGTAATCCCCTCCACCTGGTATTCTACCGGGTCCTCGACGGTAATTATCGCCCTGTCCGGAGTATTGAGCTGATTCAGTATCGAATAGAGCGTCGTCGACTTTCCGCTGCCCGTAGGACCTGTCACTAGTATCATCCCGTATGGCTTCTCGAGCGCGTCCTTAAAGGCGTCCAGTGGACCCTGAAGAAATCCCAGTTTTTTAAGGCCGACGCTCAAGTTGGCTTTGTCAAGAGCCCGAAGCACTATCTTTCCCCCATAGCTTACCGGGAGCACCGACACGCGAAAGTCTATCTCTTTTCCATCATGTTTTATCCTGAACCTACCGTCCTGTGGGATCCTCGACTCTGTAATATCGAGGTGCGATATTATCTTTATCCTTGCGATGATGGCATTCTGGTTGGCCTTGGGCAGTGAAAAGGCCTCCTCAAGCTTGCCGTCGACCCTGTACCTTATCCTCAGGTCCCTCTCTTGCGGTTCGATATGTATATCACTGGCCCTCTTCTTTATGGCCTCGGCCAATATCAGGTCTACGACCTTCACTATAGGCGCCTGCTCGCTCTCCTCGGCTATCTGGCCAATATTTATATCCGTTTCGGAGATGACCTCGATATCTTTTTCTTCGCCTTTGTTCTCTTCCAATATCTTTGAGACCTCTTCGCGCTCGGATTTATAATAGGTCTCTATAGCCTCTTTTATATCGCGCTCCGTAGTAATGACCAGGTCTATCTCGTGCTGGGTGAACGCCTTTATATCGTCTGTCGCGAAAATATTGAGCGGGTCGGCAATGGCCACTGTCAGGTGGTTTCCTATCTCGGATACAGGCATAAGGAGGTACTGTTTCGCCAGGCTCTCGGGTATAAGCTTTATGACACTTGGGTCTATCTTGTATTTGGTAAGATTTATAGGCGGCACGTTGAATTCACGGCTCAATATCACCATGAGGTTCTTCTCGCTTATAAGGCCGTCATTTATCAATATCTTCCCAAAGTTACCACCCCTCTTTTTGTGTTTTTCAAAGGCCTTCTCGAGCTCTTCCTTCTTGATGAGCTTTGAATCGACCAGCATCTCTATGAATCTCTCTCTGAATATCTTCGCCATATTTTAGTCCACAGTCAATAGTCAGTAACTTTAACCTTTCACCCCATATCACACGTCCTACGTTACTCTAGACTACCTTTCCTATATCCTGGTCTCCTACGGTGAGTCTCACGATCTCTTCTATGGTCGTGATGCCTTCGGCCACTTTTTGCATACCATTCTCTCTGAGGCTCAACATACCTTCTTTTCTCGCTTCTTGGTTGATAGCGTTCTCTTGGGCTTTCTCAGCGATAAGCTCTTTTATCCTGGAGGTAAGTCTCAGGCATTCTAACAACCCTATCCTTCCTTTATACCCTGTATTCATGCAAGTGCTGCACCCCTTTCCTCTGTAAAGTGTATAGGGGGTTTTGAGTATCTTATCAAGGTGCATCTTCTGTATTATGGCTTTATTGGCCTCATACGGCTCTTTACATCTCGTGCAGAGCTTGCGCACCAATCTCTGGGCAGCGGTCAATATGACAGATGACGATATAAGAAATGGTTCGACATTCATGTTTACCATGCGTATGATAGCGCCACTGGCGCTCGTCGTGTGAAGAGTACTCAGTACAAGGTGGCCTGTAAGAGCGGATTTGATAGCGATATCTATAGTATCGTAGTCCCTTATCTCCCCGACCATTATGATATCTGGGTCCTGCCTCAATATCGAGCGCAGCGATGAAGCGAATGTCAGTCCGATATTCGGCCTTACCATCACCTGGTTTATTCCCTTGAGGTCATATTCGACGGGATCCTCGACGGTGACTATATTCTTTTCCGGTGAATCGACATATTTAAGAAGAGAGTAGAGTGTCGTAGTCTTGCCGCACCCTGTCGGGCCGCATACCAGTATCATGCCATGCGGTTTCAGGGCCGCTGCTTTAAGCTCCTCGAGCGGCTTCGACTCAAAACCCAGCTTCTCGATATCCAAAGTCGCCTGTGACTTGTCCAGTATTCGCAGCGCCCCTTTCTCTCCGATACTTGTAGGGAGTATAGACACCCTGAAATCGACTTCACGGTCGCGGACCTTTATCTTGAACCTGCCGTCTTGCGGCAGACGGCGCTCAGCGATATTGAGGTGCGACATTATCTTGATACGCGATATTATGGCCGCATGCATACTTCTCGGCGGGCGAGAGCCTTCCTGGAGTATGCCGTCTATCCTGTAACGGATCCTCATATCATGCTCTAAGGGCTCTATCAGGATATCGCTGGCCTTGAGCTTGATCCCCTCGTTAAGCAGCATATTCGTGATCTTGACGACCGGGGCATCCTCTGTAAGCCTAAGGAGAGTGGCGGTATCCGCATCCTCGGAGGCGGAATCCTCGACCATCTGTATCCTCTCCTCCTCTATATCCTCTATGATCTTCTCGACCGCCTGGTGAGTATCTTCGGAGTAATACTGCTCTATCGCCTCTTCAATATCCTTATCTGTGGTAACGACCGGCCCTATCTTGTATCCGGTAAATATCTTTATATCGTCCATGGCAAAGACATTTAAGGGATCCGCCATAGCAACGGTGAGTACAACCCCCATCTTGGAGATAGGAAGGATCTTGTAGTGTTTTGCCATCTTCTTTGGGATCATCTTTAAGACTTCGGGGTCTATCTTATAGCGGGAGAGATTTATCGTCGGGATACCCAGCTCCTGGCTCAATAGCGACATGAGGGTCTTCTTGTTCACTAGCCCCTCGGCAACCAGTATATCGCTAAGTTTGCCGCCCTTGTCCCTCTGCATTGCTACGGCCTTATCGAGGTCCTGTTGGGATATAAGGCCTTTCTTTATGAGGGCGTTATTGATCCTGTCTCTTATAGAGAGGGCCATCTTCTATTTCTTTCCGTAGTACTTATCGATCGTTTCGTTGAGGTCGCTCAATGTGGATACAAAAACCTGCGCGCTGCAATGTGTCAGCATCTCTATATCCTCTACCGCCTCTTTATTCAACGGGTTGGACATCGCTATGGTCAGCGTATCAGCTATCTTGTCTATGGGGATCAATCCATACTGCCTGGCGACATGCTCAGGTATCAGGCTTATAACCTCTTGATCGATCTCGTACCCCTTAAGCGGCAGATAGGGAAAACCGTACTGGACGGTTATGGCCTGGGCTATATCCTCCTCGGTCGCGTATCCAAGGCTCACTAGTATCTGGCCTATTAGGCCACCCTTCTCGCCCTGTATCTTAAGAGCGTGTTCTAGCTGCTTGGAGTTTATGATATCTTTTTCTATGAGTAACTGGCCTAATTGTTTATCTATGATCTTTTTCATCTTTTTCTCACACTCTAAAAATTACTTGTTCATAAGCCGTGCCAGATCACCGGAGTCGATCGTCCTCGCAAAGGCGTCTTCGTAAGTGATTACTCCCTTCTTATAGAGTTCGGACAGCGACAGGTTCATGGTATTCATACCCTCTTTCTGCCCGGTCTGTATAGCTGAATAGACCTGGTGGACCTTGGATTCTCTTATCATGCTTCTTATAGCCGGGTTCATCACCAAGACCTCGGTTGCCAGCACCCTTCCTGTTCCGGTCGCTTTTGGTATGAGCTGCTGGGAAAGAATGCTTAAGAGAACGAAAGAGAGCTGAGTGCGGATCTGCGCCTGCTGGTATCCCGGGAAGACATCTATGATCCTGTTGATCGTCTGGGCGCTGTCTGAGGTGTGGAGTGTCGCGAATACTAGATGGCCCGTCTCAGCTATTATCATAGCCGACTCTATAGTCTCAAGGTCTCTCATTTCTCCTATCAGTATGACATCGGGATCCTGTCTCAATATATGCTTAAGCGCCGCGGTAAAGGAATTGGTGTCACTGCCTATCTCTCTCTGGGCGATTATGGCCTTCTTATGTTGATGGACATACTCGATCGGATCCTCTATGGTAATAATATTGCACGCTCTCTGGCTGCTTATATATTCTACCATCGCGGCCAAAGATGTGGATTTACCGCTTCCCGTGGCCCCCGTGACGAGGATAAGGCCTTTTGGCCTATTGCATAATTTCGTCACTACTTCGACGGGCAGGCCGCACTGCTCGAACGACAACATCTCAAACGGTATCGCCCTGACCGCGACACCGACATTCCCGCGCTGTATATATACATTCACCCTGAAGCGGCTTAATCCTTTTATTCCGAAAGACATATCGAGTTCTTTTTCTTTCTCGAACTCGCTGATCTGCTCTTTACTTAAGAGGCTATAAGCAAGCTCTTTCGCAGTCTGGGGAGTGACTAGGTCGTACTCAGTCTTTACAAGTTTCTCGTCAATACGGATCTGGGGTGGTGAATCTACGACTATATGCAGATCTGAGGCCTTTCTCGCGACCACCTCTTTTAGTAATGTCATCATATCGGGCTTCATCAATTACTATCCTTTATTATCGTTAACATGTGATTCGGTTAGCGGTTTTCGGTTTTCGTTTAGCGGTTTTCGGCTTGCGGTCTTCGGTTTTCGCTAACCGTTAACCGCACACCGCTAACCGCAATATGCATTTCTATCTATGAATAGATCTTGTTCTTGCCTATCCCCTTGCCTGA
>JAZFTF010000092.1:0-2316 GCA_036446495.1 Candidatus Omnitrophota bacterium
TCCGGGCCGATCGGTGATTTGATTGGTGGACTGAGGTCTCGTATTCCGGGCCAAGCATAACTGAAACAAGTGTTTTTCAAAACGAACCCCAGGTACACGCCTGGGGTTTTTGTTGTATAATGCCTAGAAATTAGGCAGACAATAAAAGGAGAGACTACATGCCCAAGAGAACAGATATCCACAAAATACTTATCATAGGTTCAGGTCCCATCATTATCGGTCAGGCGTGCGAATTTGACTATTCGGGGACGCAGGCTTGCAAAGCCCTCAAAGAAGAAGGTTATGAAGTCATCCTTGTCAATTCCAACCCAGCGACGATCATGACAGACCCGGGCATGGCCGACAAGACCTACCTGGAACCTCTCACATTAGAAAGCCTGGAGAAGATTATCGAAAAAGAGAGGCCAGACGCACTCCTCCCGAATCTCGGCGGGCAGACTGCCTTAAATCTTACATCGAGCCTTTACAAAACCGGCATACTAAAGAAGTACAACGTGGATATCATAGGCGTAAAGGCAGACGCTATCGAGCGCGGAGAAGACCGCGTAGCCTTTAAAGAGACGATGAATAAACTCGACATACCTATGGCTAAATCCGAGCCATGCCATTCCGTGGAAGAGGCGGAAAAGATAGTGGAGAATCTTGGATACCCGGTCGTTCTCCGGCCCGCGTACACGATGGGGGGCACGGGCGGAGGGATAGCTTACAATATCGATGAGCTAAGGACCATAGTGAGCCGTGGGCTCGCGGTCAGCATTGTGCATCAGGTCCTTGTGGAAGAGGCGGTGATAGGCTGGGAAGAGTTGGAGCTTGAGGTTGTCAGAGACCAGAAGAACCAGAAGATAACCGTATGTTTCATAGAGAATGTCGACGCGATGGGTGTCCACACAGGCGACAGTTTCTGCACGGCGCCTATGCTGACGGTCCCGGTGAAACTGCAGAAGAAGATGCAGGAGCTAAGCTATAAGATAGTAGACGCTATAGGGGTCACCGGAGGAACGAATATACAATTTGCCCACAATCTCGAAGACGATAGATTGATAGTGATAGAGATAAATCCAAGGACATCCAGATCATCGGCCCTCGCTTCCAAGGCGACCGGTTTCCCGATAGCCCGCATATCGACGAAACTGGCCTGTGGTATTACCATGGATGAGATACCATACTGGAGGAAAGGGACGCTCGAGAAGTACGAGCCCTGGGGCGAGTACGTGGTCATCAAATTTGCCAGATGGGCATTTGAGAAGTTCCCTGGCGCGAAAGATGTTCTCGGCACGCAGATGAAAGCTGTCGGAGAAGTAATGAGCATAGGAAAGACATTCAAAGAGGCCTTCCAGAAGGCGATCCGATCGCTCGAGATAGGCAGATACGGCCTCGGAGGTGCGAAGGACTTCAAAGAGCTTCCGCTTGATGTATTGAGGGAGAGGCTGGCGGCTCCTTCGAGCGAGCGTATCTTTTTGATGTATGAGGCGCTGAGAAAAGGCGCCACGGTCGAGGAACTTTATAACCAGACATATATAGGGCGTTATTTTATAAACGAGATGAAGGAGCTGGTTGAGTTTGAAGAGGAACTATTGAAGCACGCCTGGAAAGACCTTCCTGATGAAAAACTGGCCAAGGCCAAGGAATGGGGTTTCGCAGATCGTTATCTCGCCGGACTATTCAATGTAAAAGAGATGGATGTCAGAAAGAAGAGGATTGCCATAGGAAAGCACGGGAGGTTCGAGGCCGTTCCCGTAAGCGGCGTCGAGAACGCGGCGTACTATTACTCCACGTACATAACCGAGGATTCTGTCCCTGTCTCGAAGAATAAGAAGATAATGATATTGGGCGGCGGGCCCAACAGGATAGGGCAGGGGATAGAGTTTGACTATACTTGCGTCCACGCGGCGCTTGCTATTCGCGATGAGGGGCTCGAATCGATAATGGTAAACTGTAACCCTGAGACCGTATCGACCGATTATGATACGTCAAATAAACTCTATTTTGAGCCGCTTACTGTAGAAGACGTGCTTACGATCTACGAAAAAGAGAAGCCTGAAGGCGCGATAGTACAGTTCGGCGGACAGACACCCCTTAATATCGCTCAAGAACTGAAAAATAACGGTGTTAACATATTGGGGACGACGCCTGAGAACATACACCTTGCTGAAGACAGGGAGCGTTTCAGAGAGAGGATGATAGCGCTTGATATTCCCCAGCCTGAAAGCGGGACGGCGCGGTCTTTAGAAGAGGCGCTTACTATAAGCAAAAAGATCGGGTATCCGCTTATGGTTCGCCCATCTTATGTTCTGGGCGGACGCGGCATGGAGATAG
>JAZFTF010000093.1:0-5426 GCA_036446495.1 Candidatus Omnitrophota bacterium
GAGCGCGAAGACTTGCTGCATCAGAACGAGGATTTCAATAAGCAGCTGGCTTGTGCTAACAACGATATCGCCAGGATGTCCAACAAGCTGGAAGATACGCGCCGAAACCTTGAGGAGACGAAGAGAAATGTCATGCGCAGCCTTTCAGGCAAAGAGATCGATGCGATAAAAGAAGAGAACGTCATGTTGGTAGATATGGTTCAGTCCATAAGGAGAGAGCTTGCCGGAGTGTACGATTCCATGTCTGACAAGGTCAAGAGCGCGAGAGCGGCGCTCCAGGAAGAACTTGACGCCGTAAAAATGGAGAACGCCGATCTGCATAGCCAGAATATAGAACTCGAGAAACAGGCGCAGTTCTTCAAAGAGGAGTCACAGCTTATCCAGGATTCGTTAAAGGATTCTTTAGAGAAGAAGACCGAATTTCAAAGGCTCATGTCTGACGCCGAGAGCGCAGACGATATCACCGCAAAAGAGCTGGAATAATGATATCCCGTCACGGCCACCGCGGATCGATCCTATTTATCCTGATCACCTTTCTTTTCTTAACAACTTCATGCGCAAAAGGAGCCGGCCTAGACAGATTGACGCACAAAGAGGTCGTGGCCGGGTCCCGCAAGGTCCTGGTAAACAGATTTACCGATAGGGTGAACTACTACTGGGCAGACGGCAGGTGGAAAAGGCTGCAAGAGGCGGCAAGGACCACCCTCCAGGCGCTGTATGAAAAAGAGAATTCTTCCAGATAGAAAGCTATGAGCCAAAAAAAAGAGAAGGTTTCCGCGCTTGCCGTACCAACGGACCTCTCTTACCTTCCTGTGATCCGCGCATATATAAACGAGATAGGGCGTGCCGCTGGTTTAGAAGAGAAAGATAGAGATGGCGTGGTCTTGGCTGTCTCTGAAGCGTGCGCCAATGTTATCGAACACGCGTTCTCGCCAAAGGAGTCGGCCAGCTTCGAAATAATATGTAAGACTACGCCTATAGATCTTAGGGTGATCATAAAAGACAAGGGGCTTCCTTTTGAACCCGGGCAGGTCGAGAAATTCTCAATAGACAAAGTTATGGAAGGCGGCCAGCCGAGAGGGCTGGGCCTTTTTTTGATGGAGAAGAATGTCGACAGGCTCTCTTTCTGTAATCTCGGTTTCGGCGGTAAAGAGGTCCATCTTATCAAATATCTTGATCGAAGACAGGATGAGCCACCCCTTGAAGAATCCGAGCACAGGGCTTACCAGGAATCGCTTTCACCATCTAAGGAACCGGACGAGAAGATACCATACCATATCGCGCTGATGGACCCTTCGCAAGCGATAGAGATATCAAGATGCGCTTATAGGACGTACGGCTATAATTACATCTCGGAGTTTATCTATTATCCGGAACGTATAGTGGAGATGAACAAGAGCGGCCAACTCATCTCGGCTGTGGCGGTAAATGACAAGACGAACGAGGTGATGAGCCACGCGGCCCTCGAATATTGCGACGACGAAGGCATAATGGAGCTCGGGGTCGCTTTTACGAAACCCGAGTTCAGACACCAGGGGTGCCTGAACAGCCTGGCAGAATACCTCATAGAGAAGGCGCGCAAAAAAGGGTTGACGGGTCTATACACCAGGGTTGTGACCACCCATCCGTTCTCACAAAAGGCCGCACTTAAATACGGCTTTCGCAATTGCGGTATATACCTTGGACTGGCGCCACCGTCATTATTTGAGCGATACACAAAAGAGAGGTCGAGCCGAGAGAGCATACTGATGATGTATAGAGCCATTGGAAGGGATACTATACCGTCCACCTATGCTCCTCCTAGGCATATGGATATGATCGATAAAATATACAAAAACCTGGGTTTGAGCATAGACTGGCAGGAGCTGGACAAGCAACCCGATATCCGGGCCGTGCTGAGAGAGTCGGTAATAGATACAAAGGTAAACAACATACTATCCTCAGCCAAGATATATATAAACAAGTATGCTGAAAAGACGGTCCAGGATGTAAGCAATATACTAAAAGGGCTGTGCAAGCAGAAGATCGAGACTATAGCTCTATATCTGGATCTTAGTGATCAAGAGACTGCGTTTCATGCCGAGGGTTTCGAAAAGATGGGATTCTTCTTTTCCGGCGTCCTGCCATCGAAGGGGAGACAGAACCTCATTCTTCAATATCTGAACAACCTTTCTATATCATACGACAAGATATATGCCGAGACCGACTTTGCGAAAGAGATCGTCTCTTACGTAAAAGGCTTCGATATAAAATAGTCGAACCGGCACCGGTAACCCATCCTCTTAATATAATATTTTAACAGAGAGATTTTTCTTGGGATTTTCATTTCTTTTGATATAATTATGTAATATGAAAAAGGTATATATTGCCAATATACAATAAAGGTGTTTGATCAAAGTGTTATGGATATGAACGAAAAGGATTCTAATTTTATAACAGAGATAATCGAGAAAGATTTAAAAGTCAATAATACCGATGGAAAGATAGTGACGCGGTTTCCTCCGGAGCCGAACGGCTATCTCCATATAGGCCACGCGAAAGCTATCTGCCTCAATTTTGGCATAGCCTCAAAGTATAACGGGAGATGCAACCTGCGATTTGACGATACGAACCCTGAAAAAGAGGAAGCCGAGTATGTAGAGGCCATAAAGCGCGACGTTAAGTGGCTGGGTTTCGATTGGGAAGATAGGCTCTATTTCGCATCAGATTATTATGAAGAGTTCTATAAATACGCACTCGAGCTCATAAAGACGGACAAGGCTTATGTATGCAGTTTAAGCGCAGGCCAGATAAAGGAGTATAGAGGGACACTCACCCGGCCTGGCAAGGAGAGTCCAAATCGCAACCGCTCAATAGAAGAAAACCTCGATCTATTCGAACGCATGAAGAGAGGCGAGTTTAAGGACGGAGAGCATCTATTGAGGGCAAAGATCGATATGGCCAGCCCCAACATAAACATGCGAGACCCCGCTATATACCGCATCAAGCACGAGAGCCACCACAGGACAAAAGATAAGTGGTGTATATACCCCCTGTATGACTTCGCCCATTGCCTGTCTGATTCTCTTGAGGGAATAACCCATTCTATGTGTACGCTGGAATTTGAGAACCACAGGCCTCTATACGACTGGTTTCTCGATAACTTAAACACTAAGTGCCACCCGCAGCAGATAGAGTTTGCCCGTTTAAATATCACCAGGACAGTTATGAGCAAAAGGAAGCTCCAGGAATTGGTCGATGGTGGCCAGGTAAGCGGATGGGATGATCCGCGCATGCCTACCCTCGCAGGGATGCGCAGGCGCGGGTACACTCCGGAAGCGATAAGGAGCTTCTGCGACCGTATCGGCGTGGCCAAGACAGAGAGCGTAATAGATATGGCCCTCTTGGAGCATTTTATCCGCGATGACCTCAACAGGCGCGCTGATCGCGTCATGGTGGTATTGGATCCTTTAAAAGTAATAATAGATAATTATCCAAAAGGAGAGACCGAAGAGCTGGAGGCGATAAACAATCCCGAGGATAATGCTGCCGGTACGCGCAAGGTGCCTTTTTCCGGCGTAATATATATAGAACGGAATGACTTTATGGAGGATCCGCCCAAGAAATTCTTCAGACTCGCTCCGGGCAGGGAAGTCAGGCTCAAACACGCTTACTATATCAAATGCAAAGAGATTACCAAGGATCCAAAGACCGGAGAAGTCACAGAGCTTCATTGTTCATATGATCCTAATTCAAGAGGTGGATCTACAGAAGATGGCAGAAAGATCCGGGGTACGCTACACTGGGTCTCTGCGACATACGCTGTGGATGTAGAAGTAAGGCTCTACGACTATCTGCTCTCGATAGATGAAGCTGCGAAAGTCGCTGTTGAGGAAGACTACAAGAAGTATCTTAACCCCGACTCTCTCAAGATCCTTAAAGGCTGCAAGGCCGAACCCTCAGTAAAAAAGGCCGAAGCAGGTCGCCTTTATCAGTTTTTAAGACAGGGATATTTCAGCATAGATACCGATTCAGAGCCTGCAAATCCTGTCTTTAATCGTACAGTCACCTTAAAAGACACCTGGGCAAAGATGGGCAAGAAGAGTTAGCATGGTAACAGTTGTTGAGGTTAGCGGTTTACGGTTTTCGGTTAGCGTATCGACGCTAACCGCACACCACAAACCGAATCAAGGGTTAACATGGGAGGCTTCATGAAAAAAAGGGCTGTTGTTATATTGGCTGACGGTTTTGAAGAGACCGAAGCAGTCGCCTCTATTGATATATTAAGGCGTGCGGATATCGAGACGGTCGTATGCGGCCTAAGAGATAAGACCGTTAACGGGGCACATGATATAAAGATGATCGCGGATACTACGCTCGAAGAATTGAAGGGCCCCATCGACGCCCTGGTCCTACCAGGAGGCATGCCCGGAGCAGAGAATCTTGCAAAATCGAAGAAGGTGGCTGACATGATACGCGATGCGCATAAAAGAGGCGCTCTTGTCGCGGCGATATGCGCTTCGCCTGCTTTGGTGCTGGCCCCTACCGGAATATTAAAAGGGAAGAAGGCTACATGCTATCCGGGGATGGAAGGGGATCTGGGGAAAGGGGTCTTCTTTACGGAGGAGAGGGTAGTTGTGGACGGCAATATTATCACAAGCAGGGGACCCGGGACCGCGCTCGCGTTCGCGTTGGCGATCGTGGAAAAATTAGCGGGTGTGGAATCGGCTAAAACACATAAGGAGAGGACACTTGCTTAAGAGAGGTAGGCTATGAAGAGGGCTTTACTGGTACTAACGGCTATAGCTGTAACGCAACTGTTATGTTTTGATCCGGTCTTCGCTTCCGGAGACCCTATGTATGATTTCTACGATGGGCTCTCACAGATATTAGAAAGAGAGATGAACCATCCAAGCGACTGCGTGGCCGCCTCCGAGATCTTTATAAGACAGAATATAGGTAAGCTGGAAGAAGCGATAAAGCGAAGCATGGCGATAGGCGAAGATACCCTGAATAGCGAGATGACCGAAGAGGAACTTCAAAAGAAGACCGAAGGGATCATAAAGAGTAAAGGCTTCCAGGCCATGAACAGGTTCATGGCGGCGTTCCAGGCATTCGCCTCTAAAAACCCCAAGGCTGCCCAGAAGATAACCGCGGTCATGGACGAGTATGAATCGTCTTTTAGAGACGAAGAAGCGCCCTTATGACAGATCTCATACTTTTGTTATTTGCAGGCTTTGTTATTGGCATAACGGGGGCGATGATTCCCGGGCCGCTCACTTTCTTTACAGTCTCGGAAGCGCTTAAGAACGATAAGCATGCCGGCCTGAAGGCTATAACTGGCCATATACTTCTCGAATTCCTGATAATCATATTTATCTTTTTCGGGTTCCACAAATTCTTTACAAATGAGAGATTCCTGATGTACATCTATGTCATAGGCGGGC
>JAZFTF010000094.1:0-3070 GCA_036446495.1 Candidatus Omnitrophota bacterium
CTTTATATCTTCTTCCAGCACTGCATCGAGCTCTTTCCTGCTGTCTCTCTCTTGGCCGAGCATCTTAATGATAGTCGGTCTCACAAAGACTTCAAAACTTACCATGCTTGAAACCGGGTTTCCCGGGAGACCAAATATCGGTATCCCCTTTCCAGATGGCGTAAATATCTTTCCGAATACAAGCGGTTTCCCCGGCCTCATCGCCACTTTCCAGAACTTTATATCCGTTCCAGTCTTGGCCAATATATGTTTTACAAGGTCGTAATCTCCTACCGATACCCCACCTGAAGTAAGAATAATGTCACAGTCGAACCCTTCTCTTATCTTTGACTCGAGTAAGTCTGGCTCGTCCTTGGCTATGCCCAAATTTTTTGGTATCCCTCCGGATTTCAGTACCTGGCTGCAGAGGGTGTAGGTGTTGGAATTTCTGAGTTTCCCGGGAGCGAGCTTCTCGTTGACATCGATCACTTCATCGCCTGTCGCCAATACGGCTACCCTAGGCCTTCTTGCAACCTTAAGGCTGGACTTTCCCAAACTTGCCGCAATCCCGATATGAGCAGAATTAAGGAGGGTGCCTTTTTTAATAACCAACTCGCCGTTTTTGATATCTTCCCCTGACCTCCTTACATTCTCACCCCTTGTTACTTCCTTAAATATCTTTACAGCATCCTTTCCGTCTTTCTCTGTGAATTCAAACATCACAACACTATACGCCCCATCAGGGATCGGGGCTCCGGTCATGATCCTGATCGCCTCTTTCTCGTGTATCTCCCGCGAGGCTAAATAACCGGCCCTTAAATCTTCGACCACCTTTAAAGCGCTTGGATTGTTTTGAGTAGATCTTGTAGTGTCGGATGCCTTGACGGCATATCCATCCATTGCAGAGTTATCCAATAATGGGATATCTACATCAGAGCTGATATCCTCACTTACAACCCTGCTCAAGGACTCTGCGAGCTTTATCGTTTCCGACGGCTGAGCATCTACCGAGTCGAGGATTATCTTTAGCGCCTCATTGACCTTTATCATATCAAAAATCTCTTCTCTTTCCTTAGCAGCGTGACTAGCCATTAAAACCTCTTTTTATGGCAAAGCTTGCCAGATCGATAAGGCTCTTTTTATAAGGTGACTGAGAGAGCGAGCCTATCCCAACCTTTGCCAGATCTATATACGATGCGGCTGCTTTCCTTGTCTTCGATGGCACATCGGAATTGAGTATCTTCGATTGTATCATCATTAAGGCTTCTTTGTCTCCTTTAACAGCAAGCAATGTCTTTAACTGTTCTCTATCCTTTTCTTTGACAGTATCGAATAGATTCAACAGCGGCAAGGTTATCTCGCCTACTCCTATATCCTGGCCTGGAGCCTTCCCCAGCTTACACTCTTCTCCGACAAGATCCAGATAGTCATCGATGATCTGAAAAGCGATGCCAAAATTCAATCCGTATTCTCTTAACGCACCTTGTTGTACCGTTTGGTTTGTAGAGATCAGAGCGCCCACCTGGCATGAAGCGGCAAAGAGAGCAGCAGTCTTCTTCTTCACTATGATAATATAGCGCTCTTTTAAGAGATCGAGATTGCCCCTCTCACAGACCTGGATGAGTTCGCCTTCACACATCGCCTTTACTGCAGAGCTCATACAACTAATAATATCGGGATTCACAGAGTCACCGGCCAGTTCAAAGGCTACGGAATAGAGATAATCTCCCAAGGCGATGGAGACATCCTCTCCCCATTTTGCGTTAATAGTAGGCCTGTTGTGGCGCGTGGGAGAATGATCGATAACGTCATCATGGACAAGGGAAGCCATATGCACCAGTTCTATGGCGGAGGCGACTTTGATAAGCTGCTGGTCTACATCGTGCGGCTGATCGTTCAGGGTGGCTTTGGCCGAAAGGATTACGAGCGCGGGCCTGATCCTTTTACCGGGTGATTCTATCAAAAAATTATTTATCCTAGATATAGACTCGTTCTCTGTCTTTTTAAGCGAACACCTTAAGACTTCTTCTACACCGTTCAATTCCTCCTCAATAGGGCGGTATATCTCTTTTAGTTCCATTTCTTATCTCCTCTTTAAAAAATCTTGTTTAACATGATGCTGGCGCACAACAACACCCCGATCAGAGAATGGAGCGCGATCGTTGAGGCGTTCGCCGGCAGAAGCTCATAGATCTTATCGAAATTTTTCTTGGAGACCGCAAATGCCTTTAAGGCTAAGGGGATGCTTAAAAACGCAATAAGGCAGATAGTCGGTAAAATTTTAAAAACAACGAGAGCGATTATCGATAAATATACAACAACTAATAAGATATTATACATGACCACAGAGTTTCTTTTTCCTAAAATAACGACTATCGTCCTCTTGCCGACTGATTTATCAGCGGTGTAGTCAGGAAACTCATTTATGAATAAGACAAGGGCTATCAGAATCCCAATAGGTACTGATATTAAAAATACAGTAATAGGCAGGGTTTGTGCCTGAACATAGTATGAACCCATCACTATCAACGGGCCAAAGCCGAACCCCACCGCCAATTCTCCAAAACTACCGTATCCTATCCTAAACGGCTTTGCGTTATAAAAGACGGCTAGAGAGATGCCTGCTATACCTAAGATGATGATCACATTCTTTCCGCAGAGATAATTCAGATAAAGGCCGATCGCCCCACCGATGATAAATGAAAAGATAGCTGCATATAAGATCTTCTTAGGCGCGATAGATCCGTCCTGTATAACCCGGCTTCCACCGCTAAAAGGCGTGGGATTGGGATTTGCCTCGTCGCATCCTGATACGTGATCAAAATAGTCGTTGATTAAATTCGTGCCCGCGTGGATCAAAATAGCCCCAAATAGAGTCAGCCAAAATCTGAACCATGAAAAAGCGCCTGCGTCGCTCCAGGCAACAATAGCCCCAAGCGCAACAGGTATGATCGTTGCGGTAAAGAACGGTACACGGATTGCCTTAAACCAGAGTTTAAAATTTATCATAATAGATCTCGTTATTATTAATTCCCTTTGAAGTAAGAACCCCTATCGCCGCGTCAATCATGGGAGGCGGGCCGCATAAATA
>JAZFTF010000095.1:0-3141 GCA_036446495.1 Candidatus Omnitrophota bacterium
GTCAAATGAGAACCAACAGAAGTACGAAGACTGTATCATCTCGAGCGGCATATACGCGATATTCTAAAGAGCGGCATCGATAATTATGAAGATAAACCTTAAGATCATCCGCAGCTTATTTCTTGTAGCCGCTGCCCTTGCCATATTAGCCCCTTCTTATTTCAGGACGTTCGATACCTTCGAACTCGGCACGCTCGATATCCGCTACAGGCTCCGTCCTGTGCAACCCCAGAGCGAAGACATCGCGATAATACAGATCGCGGAAGATACCCTGGAGAAGATAGGAAGGTGGCCATTTACAAGAAACTGGCACGCCGCGATAATAGATATACTTTCAGCCTCAGGCGCGAAGGCCGTTATATTCGACATGCTCTTCGTTGAGCCGAGCGAACACGATAACCTTTTGATCGAGTCTACAAAGACCGCCGGCAATGTTTATTACGCCTGTACCTTTGACCGGTTTTCCAGGACAAAACAGGGTGTTATCGAGTCAGCGAGGATAGACGCCTTTCCTTTAGAGGCCTTGCGGGATGCCTCCCGCGGATTTGGATTTATAAACTTCATCCCGGACAATGATGGCAAGACTAGACGAGCGCCCCTTAAGACGAGATACGATGATAAGATCTATTATCACATAGCCCTGCTTGCCGCGGCCGATTACCTTAAAAAAGACGTTGAAGATATATGTATCCCAGTGGATGAAGACGGTATGGCTCTTATTAACTTTGCCGGAAAGTGGCACCAGACCTACAAGCACTACTCTTACATAGATATAATCAAATCCTATTCTCTCCTTGAAAAAGGGGAGAAAGGGCCTGTAAATTTAAGCGAGTTAAGAGGAAAGGTCTGTTTTATAGGTCTTACGGCAACGGCGGCGCACGATACTATGCCCATACCACAGGAAGGGGTATATCCCGGGCTTGGCGTCCACATAAATCTCTTCAACAGCATCGTAACCGATAATTTTTTGATGAGGGCCCATAAGCTTATAAACCTTCTTCTGCTAATGATATTCGGCGCCCTGACAGCACTTGTCGCTTTAAAAGCGCGGCCTGTTGTCAGTTCGATCTATATAGTAGCAGTTATAATATTTTTATGCATTCTCTCCTGGGCGGCCTTTGTCTTGGGCAACCTATGGATAGACCTCTTCTATCCTGTTATAGGCTTGTTGGTAATATATTTGTCACTCACGTTCTATAAATACCTGACGGAGAGACAGAAGAGGCAATTGATGGAGAAAGAGCTGGAGGTCGCGAGCAAGATACAGATGTCCTTCCTGCCGCAGGAAGCCCCAGGAGCTGACGAAGTCTCTATAGTGGCCGATATGGTTCCCGCGAAGCATGTAGGGGGCGATCTCTACGATTTCGTAGATCTTAAAGACGGCAAGGTCGGGGTGATGGTGGGAGACGTCTCGGGCAAGGGTGTTCCCGCCGCTCTTTATATGGCGCGCGCGGTGTCACTATTTCGTCTATTCTCTAGAGAAAGCTCTGGCACGAGCGACACGCTTGTGAAGCTCAATGATGCGCTTTCTGAGGAGTCCGACGCCAATCTCTTTGTCACTCTCACTTATCTCATATACGATACAAAGACCAGATCTTTAACATACTCAAGCGGTGGGCACATGCCTACGGTCTTACTCAAGAAAGGCGAAAAGAAGTGCCGCATGCTAGAAACGAAAGAAGGCATGCCCATAGGGCTTATGCCGGGTGACTTTTCTGAAGAGAAGACATCGCTCTCAAAAGGCGATATTATAATCTTGTATTCAGATGGGGTCACTGAGGCAATGAGCGCCCGCGGTGAAGAGTATGGAGAAGAGAGGCTGATAGAAGTGGTGGAGAATAACAAAGATCTAGGCGCTCAAGGACTGCTCTTACGTGTAAAAGAATCTATAGGTCAATTCGCGAAATCCGTGCCGCAGCACGATGATATAACGATTATTGTAATGGAGGTCAAATGAGAAAAAAGAATAACAAGGCAGGGCTCTTAAACCACGAACACAAAGACAAAGATCTAAGGATACTGCTTGATGTCTCTAAGACCGTGAGCTCAAGTCTAAATCTCGATGAGGTAAATAACCTTATACTGAAGAAGGCTGCCTCATCGCTCGGAAGCGATCACGCATCATTGTTCCTGATCGATGACACCGGCAAGCATCTAATGCTCGTCGCCGCGAAAGGATTTACCAGGAACGAGATGCATAACATCGCTATTCTTGGGAGTTGGGAGAGGATAAACTACCGCGTCGCGAAGAGCAAGAAGCCTGTCGTAGTGAATAATATACATACCCATCCTATCTTTAGAAAAGAGAAACTCCCGTTCTCAAAAAAGAATATACCGCTTAATTCTTTTATAAGTGTACCGCTGATAGCCAAGAAGAAGATCATAGGGGTATTGATAGTCAGCAACAAAGCGGGGCACAGGAATACCTTTACAAAAGACGACCAGAAACTTTTGATGGCGCTCGCCAACCACGTATCTATAGCGCTCCTGAACGCTAAGCTATACAAAAACCTTGAAAACCTCTTTTTGAGCACTGTCACGTCTCTGGCTAACGCGGTCGATGCCAAGGACCCGTATACACACGGACATTCCGAGCGGGTCATGAAATACTCTGTAGCTATCGCCGAGAAGATGAAGCAACCTAAAAGCTTTATAAGGAGGTTAAAGCTCTCAAGCCTCCTTCACGACGTTGGGAAGATAGGTATAAAGGATCATATCCTGGGCAAGACCGACAGGCTCACCGAGGAGGAGGTCAAGACCATACGGGAGCATCCCCAGATAGGAGTCAATATAGTATCCTCCATAATCGGCTCTGAGCAGATCGTTAGAGGAATTGCCGATCACCATGAATGGGTAAACGGTGCCGGCTACCCAAAAAGAGTCAAAGACAAAGAGATATCCCAGGAAGGAAAGATAATAGCTGTCGCCGACGCCTTCGACGCCCTCACGACGAACAGGCCATACCAGAAGAAGTTCAGTAACAAAGGCGCCTGCATAGAGATAGCCCAGAGTTCGGGGACTCAGTTTGACCCAGAGGTCATTAAAGCATTCCTGAGATCTTTTAGTGAGAATAATAGATTTTGGGAGACGAGTTAACCTGTTAAATATTAAAAAAGTTACTTTTAGCTATTTGACAGTTTC